>NZ_WWVY01000024.1:0-11536 GCF_009876955.1 Bittarella massiliensis (ex Durand et al. 2017)
TCCCTGCTGACTCCAGAGGAACGTGCGCTGATCCAGGCGCTGTTCTTTGAGGAAAAGACAGAACGGCAATATGCAGATGAACTTGGCGTGTACCGCAATGCTGTTCATGTTCGGAAAATAAAGGTCCTCAAAAAGTTGAAGCTCTTATTGGAGAGTTAAATCTAATGCCCCTCACCTGGATATTGTTGGGTGAGGGGCATTTTTGACTTCCTCAAATAGAAACAGCCTGTCATACAATCTCGTGCTATGAGGATATACAAAATTCAAATTCGCACACTTTTTCTGGCATTGTAGTTCAGGTATAATATGAACAGAGGGATTTTTCAAAAAAAGCCCCCTTCTCCACCTAAACTCCACCTTTGTATGCTACACTATCTTTGGAGGTGCAAGCAATGTCAAAAATGATTTTGATTATAGAGGATGAAGAATCCATTCAGAATATTATCAAGGCGTTCCTGGAGGACGCAGGCTACACGGTGGTCCTGGCTGCTGATGGCCTGGACGGGATCGAACAGTTCCGGGCGAACAATCCCGACCTGGTGCTTCTGGATTTAATGCTCCCGAAAATTGACGGCTTTGCCGTGTGTGAGATCCTGCGGAAGGAGAGCCGGGTTCCCATCATCATGCTCACCGCATTGGATGATGACGACAGCCAGATGAAGGGCTTTGACGCCCTGGCAGATGATTATATCACCAAGCCCTTTTCCATGCCGGTTGTGATGAAGCATATCGAAGCGGTGCTGCGCCGGGCTGAACAGGGCGGCGCTGCGCCCAATAACGTGATCCGCTATAAGGAAATCACGGTGGACACGGACAGCCTTACCGTCCTTGTGGGAACAGAAAGCGTTTCCCTTACCACCAGGGAATTTGAGATTTTGAAGCTCCTTCTGGAGAACCAGGGCCGGGTGGTGTCCAGGGAAAGGCTGCTGGACACGGTTTGGGGCTACGACTATATTGGCGATGAAAAAATCGTGAATACCCACATCAAGAACATCCGTAAAAAGCTGGGTGTGGACTACATAGAAACCATGAGAGGGGCGGGATATAAAATTGAGAAGGAAGATTAGTCAAAGCATTCAGGCCAAAACCTTCCTCAGTATGCTGGCGCTGCTGGTGGTCTGTTGCATTATCATTTACGGCATGGTGATGATTTTCCTGCCGAGAAATTACCATACGGAACTGGAGGGACAGGTCACTTCCGATTTTTATGACTTGGTGGAAGTTCTGGAGCGGAATGGCTGGGAGGCCAGTTCGGACAGTCTGATGGAATTTTCCATGACGAACAACGCCTCGGTGGAAGTCAACGATAATTATGGGAATAATCTGTTCTCCGTGAATTTTGCCGACATGGAGAACATGGACACTTCTGCTCCCTCTATGAGCTGTTCTGCTACATTCCAGCAAGGCGGGCAAACTTACCATGTATTTGCCAATGCCGCCCTTGTCGCGGTGGCGCAGTCCTATGACATCCTGCTGAAGCTCATCCCCTTTATAGCCGTTGTGATTCTGTTGATTTCCGTCATTGGGGCGGTGGTTTGTTCCCGGTACTACTCCAAGCCGCTGGTCAGTATCAGCAACGTGGCAAAGCGGATGACCACCTTGGATATGACCTGGAAGTGTGAAGTCAACCGAAATGACGAGATCGGCGTGCTGGCCGCCAGCCTGAACGAGATGGCGGAGCAGCTCAGCAATGCGCTGGCCAGTTTGCGCTCGGCAAACTGGCAGTTGAAGAAAGATATTGAGCGAGAACGAGAACAGGAAAAGCAGCGCGTGGAATTTTTTACCGCCGTGTCCCATGAGCTGAAAACCCCCATTGCCATCATCAAGGGGCAACTGGAGGGCATGATCTATCAGGTGGGCGAATACAAAGACCGGGATACTTATCTGCGCCGGTGCATGAAAACCACCAATGACATGGAGGCGCTGGTCAAGGAGATTTTGTCGGCGGCGCGGATGGGCGGCAGCGATTTCCATCTGGAGCGCACCGACCTGGACATCAGCCAAATGCTGCGAAAGGTCTGCCAGCAGTTCCGTGGCCGGATGGAAGATAAACAGATCGAGCTTCGCATGGACATCCAGCCGGAATACCACTACCAGGGGGACAGGCGGCTTATGGAGAAGGTGTTCACCAATGTGATCGGAAATGCCGTGGCCTATTCGCCGGTGGGCGCGGTGATTACTGTCATCCAAAAGGACGAGGTGTTTTCCGTGGAGAATACCGGCGTCCACATTGCTGAGGAAGATTTGGAGCGTATCTTCACTCCTTTCTACCGGGTGGACAAATCCCGGAACCGGAACAGCGGCGGCAGTGGCCTGGGGCTGTATATCACTAAAACCATCCTGGACCACCACGAAATCATCCACAACATGGTTAATACGGAAAACGGCGTGAAGTTTACGGCGTTTTTGTGGTGATGGCACTATAAACTCTTATGAAAAAAAGCGTTGGGTGTGTAGCTAACAGTTACCATGCCCAACGTTTTATGGATTTCCCTACAGATTTAGAAGCGCTCTCTGGCGAGGATTAGATAATCTGTCCTGCCTTGTCCATCGACCATGCCGGGAAACCCCGAAATAGCGGGCTTTTCAGTGGCTTAAATGCGTAGACAGGCATAATTTTCCGTTTAATTTTACGTATAGATATTCTATGCAATGGTTGACACTATGTAGTTCCAATGCTATAATAGAATAAACTACACAGCATCAATCAAAGGAGGCGCTTTATGGAGCAGCAACTTTCTATTTCAGAGTCAGAGTGGCGAGTAATGAAGATTGTTTGGAGTAATTCTCCACAAACACTTCCCGAAATATTAGACAGGTTAAAAGAAACAGGTTGGAGCAAGACGACTATTCAAACATACCTTGCCCGTTTGGTAAAAAAAGGAGCATTGACTACAAAACGTCAAGGAAAGGGATACTTATATTATCCAGCAGTATCAGAAAGTGAATGCCAGCTTGCGGAAAGCCGCAGTTTTCTAAGCCGCGTATATGATGGTTCCCTGTCTAAGATGGTAATGGGATTTGTCAAAAACGGCAATCTTTCGTCTGATGAATTGCATGAGCTAAAGAGCTTGATCGAGCAGCAGGAGAAAACAGATGCAGATACTCGGTAACATTTTCAATGCGATTATTTTTGTATCTGCTATTGGCGGTATATTTTGTGTTTTATCTCTTTTTATCAATCACATTCTGCGTTGTACGCTGCCG
This sequence comes from Bittarella massiliensis (ex Durand et al. 2017), assembly GCF_009876955.1. Lineage (NCBI taxonomy): Bacteria > Bacillati > Bacillota > Clostridia > Eubacteriales > Oscillospiraceae > Bittarella (ex Durand et al. 2017) > Bittarella massiliensis (ex Durand et al. 2017). The sequence goes on from NZ_WWVY01000024.1 coordinate 3,208, forward strand.
CTATGGTTTCCGCTTTGCGGTATGATCCTTTTTTGCGTTCCATTCCTTTCACCGGATGTGTTTCTCATATCACCAGAAACACAGGAATGGTTAAATGGATTTTATATTGCCTGTTGGGTATGGGTGTGTGGGTGCGGTATTCTTTTCGTCTATGATACGATACGCTCTATAATGGCAAAGCGGGCATTGAAAGGATACCAGATATGTAGCACTGAGCGTCTAAATGCTCTTTGCTTACAATGTGCGGAAATTGTCGGCTTAAAAAAAGTGCCTGCACTATATTGGGGGACTTTGGATAACCCCATTTGCGTTACCGGCGCAATCCGCCCAGCAATTATCATGAGCAAAACAGTTATAGAAAAGCTGACCGATGGCGAATTATCCGCTGTCTTTATCCATGAGTTGACCCATATTAAGCGGAAACATATTCTTTTGGAGCGTATCTATGATTATGTTTGCATATTAAACTGGCTCAACCCTTTTGCGTGGATTGCTAAAGGAGATTTTTCACTACATTGTGAAACGGATTGCGATTGCAATGCCTTAAAATTTTCGCAGGGAAAAGTCACAGAAACAGAATATGCTGCGGCTATTATCCGACTGCTGGAACTGTCTACGGTTCAAGCTACAAAACCCGGTAAAGGGATTGGCGCACTCAGTTTTGTGTTGACAAAACGTAGAATCAAACGGATCACCACAAAATCATCAAAGATCAGGGACAGGATGATAACGGCTATTCTGGCTGTTTCTCTGATACTTACGGTTGCTTTTTCCGTACAATTCAGCAGAGAACATTTCTATCCTTATCCGGCCTATAATACTGGTACAGAATATGGTGCGGGTTACAATGAGTAACCCGTATCATTAAAGTCTATAAATCTACGATTGTAGTTAAATGGAGGAGCGTATGAATACAAACATTGAGATTAGTCACATTACTAAAAAATACAAGAGCGGCGTGACCGCCCTTGATGATGTCAGCTTTCGTGTTGGCAGCGGTGTTTTTGGCCTGTTGGGACACAATGGTGCCGGAAAAACTACGCTGATGAAGGCATTGGTTACGGTATTAACCCCATCAGCAGGCATAATCCGCATTTGCGGTTTTGATACCGTGAAACAGGGAAATGAGGTCAGAGCAAGGATTGGGTATTTGCCACAGGAACTTGCCATGTACCCCTCTCTTTCTGTATTTGACTTTGTAAATTACATGGCAGAACTCAAAGGCATTCATAACAAAAAAGCTGTCAGTAGCGTGTTGGAGCAAGTTGAAATGCTGGAATTTTCCAAACGCAAAATAGGGCAGCTTTCCGGCGGCATGAAACGGAGGGTTGGCATCGCGCAGGCGCTGATTGGCAATCCTCAAATTCTTGTTGTTGACGAACCGACAGCCGGTCTTGATCCAGAAGAACGGGTGAGGTTCCGCGGCCTATTGTCAAGATATGCAAGAGAGGGCCGCACCGTTTTGCTCTCTACGCATATTGTCGAAGATATTCACCAGCTATGCGAAGAACTTGCTGTTCTGCGGAAAGGGCATCTATTTTATGCAGGTACATCTGCCGCCCTATTAGAACGGGTAAAAGATAAGGTAAAAATCCTACATTTAGAAAATGAAAACCAGCTTATCGAGCTTCAAAAGAAATCTGTAGTATTGTCGACGACATACGAGAGCCACGGATTGACTGCGCGAATAATGGACGAAAGCGGGCTTTTCTCACAGGCCACACCTGTCACGGCGACTTTGGAAGATGCTTATGTGTATTGTATGGGAGGGAAAGCCCATGCGTAAAATGTTTTCTGTTCTCCATTATGAATATAAAATGCAGTTCAAGCGTCTGGTTACATGGGGTGTACTTCTTGTAGCGACGGCACTTTCTTTACTTGACAATTTCCCCTCTGCTGGGAATTTAGCTCGGTTGGAGTTTTTGAATGAGCCAGCATACTTTGTTTATCGGATTGTGAGCCTCGACAGCCTTGTTTTATTGTTCGGTCTGATGTTCTTATTGGCAGGACGTATTCCGATAGATACTAAGACAGGAATGAAATCTTTGCTGATGTCATCGGCCTTACGAAAATGGCAATATGTGTTGGGAAAGCTGTTGGGCGGATTTCTACATGTTTTCTCCATGCAGTGTATTTTTCTTTTACTTAACACGACAATTTATTTTATTGCTGCGCCGTTTGAAATTTCCCGGATTGAATGTATTGTCCCGTTGGTAAAAGCAATCTTTGTTTCTTTAGTTCCAGTGAGCTTATTTGTCAGCTTTTGCTCGATTGCCTTGCCGGGGATGATTGACATTCGCTTATTCTATATTCTGGCTGCAATATTGTTTGGGTTTAATGCCACCTATGTAGGCTCGGCAGAGGCAATGCCGTTTTACTTGATTACTTCCGGCGATTTAGTCCGTTTGATATGGGTGCATCCGAGATGGCCGTTTGTTGATATGGGAAGCGTTATTGCAAATGGATTTTTCCTTGTAGGAAGCGGTCTTGTGTGTGGTAGCCTGCTGTTTTTGAAACACAAGTTTTGGAGGTCAGAATGATAGCGCAAATTGAAAGCGAAGTAAAAATTTTCGGGATAAATTTCTTTATTGTATCAGTGACCTTTACGGTTGCGATGATTGTTCTTTCTATCATAGCCGGAGATCTGCTTGATTTTTACCCGGTCAGCTTTGAAGTGGTATTCCCGTTTTTTGTGACAATCGTTGTTGGTGAATGGGGAAAGACAAGAGCAGACAGTAATTTTGATATTATTGCCGCACAAAGTAAATCTCTTTTCAAATGGGTATTGTTACGTTACATAATCGCTTTCGCAATATCCAGCTTATTCGCGGTTTTTAGCATGGCAGGCGCGTCAGTTGTGCGATACGAAATGCCAATATGGGAATTGATTGTGCTGTATTTCCCACCAACATTCTTTTTATCGTCGCTGTGTGCCTTGTTAGGAATTATATGTAGGCAAGAACATATTGCAACATTAGTTTGTGGGGTTATATGGCTGATAATCTTATTGACACGAAGCCTGTTAAGATTTCCTGGGTTAGAATATGTCTACTTGTTTATCCGATTTGCCGGAGATCAAAATAATATTTGGCTATGGAACAAAGGAATTATTACTTTGGCAGGTCTATTTTTATGGTGTGTTATTTACTGGAAATGCAAAAGGATTGATTGAGGTGTAAGAAAAATAAATATCGTTTTTATCTGCCCCGCCAGACGGGAAAAGAAAAAAGCCGTTGCTCAGCAGGTAATCGTCACGTCCTACGTTTGACTATACGGCGGCTTTGAATAAATCAAGGCCGCCGATTTTTTTACACCTTATCGCCAACTCCACCTAAAAAATATCTCAACTCCACCTCAACTCCACCTTCGTAGTGTACCATAAGGGTGTTCCCAGCAGACGGGAGCACCACCGGGGCGGTAACACGGCCCCGGCGAAAAACTACGTTAGGAGGTACACAAGTGAACCCACTGGTTTTACTCGAAGGAAATGAGGTGGCTCAGACATGAACTTGTGCAAACGGGCCTGCCTGTATTCCATCCGCAAAAAGGGCAAGACCCTCACATTGCTGGCGTTTCTGCTGGTCATGGCCACGCTGATGCTGACCTGCCTTTCCATCCAATCGGCCACGGAAACAGCCAACGCCAATATTAAAAAAGCCCTGCTGGGCTATTTCACCATCAACGCCAAGACGCTGGAAAACGGCATCCCGGAGGATACGGTGAGCCAGATTCTTGATGTGGATGGCTTGAGCGGCAGGTACACCCTGCGCTCCTATACCTATGCTACTTATTTTGACGCAGACGGGAACGGTCTTACGATCAACACCGAGGGCGCTGCCCAGGTGCCGGATGGCTATGAGAACGCCGGACGGGTAGTGGCAAACTCCAATTCCCAGGAGGACAGCTATTTCACCGATGGCGGCTTTGAGATGGTGGAGGGCAGCCCCATCACTACCGAAACCGGCAGCCAGGTGTTGATCCACGAGAAATTCGCCCAGCGCAACGGCTTGTCTGTGGGCGACACCATGCTGCTGGGGAATGTGGAGGACAAAGATAAGACTATCCCCGTGACGGTGGCCGGGATCTTCACCAATACCGAGGAACAGGATTCCATCGGCATGGCCCCGTCCTATGACCTTTACGACAATATCGTTTTCACCGACCTCTCCACCGCCTCTTTCCTGCTCTACGGCACCGAGGGAACCACCAATGTCCAATACGGGGATTTTTATGTGAACGACCCGGACGAACTGGAGCGCATTATGACCGATGTGCAGGAACTGGAAGGCGTGGATTGGGAAAGCTGCACCCTGACCCGCTACGACAACGACTATCAAAACGCCAAGGAATCCCTGGAGGGCTTGCAGAACATCGTCTTTATCGCCATCGCTGTGGTATCGGTGATCTGTTTCCTGGTGCTGGCCCTGTTCCTGACGCTGCGGCTCCGTGGGCGAATCCATGAAACCGGCGTCTATCTGGCCATGGGCATTTCCAAAGGCTCGGTGCTGCTGCAATACCTGCTGGAAGTGATCCTTGTGGCGGCCATCGCCCTGGTGATTTCCTTTGGAACCAGCACAGCCATTTCCCATCAGATCGGGAGCAGCCTGCTCTCCCAGGTGACAAGCGAAACCTATGAAACGGTGAACTTGACCGGGGAAAGCGAAGCTGCGGAAGAAGAACCCACCGAGGATTTGGGCCTTGCCGAGATTGAGGTGGCTGTTTCCGCCGAGGATTACGCACTGGTGTGGGCTTTCGGCATGGTGCTGTGTGTGGCCTCTACCGCACTGGCGGCCTACCCGATCATGAAGATGAAGCCCAAGAGTATTTTATCGCAGATGAGTTAAGGAGGTGCAGGCGATATGAATTTAGGAATACGGGCGATTTTTTATAGCGCACGAAAGTGGAAAAAGACACTGCTGGTGTTCTGTTTGCTCCTGGCCATTACCACTTTGGTGCTGTCCGGCCTTGCCATAGCTGACGCACAGGAAGAACAGGCTGAGGAAGTCCGGGGAACCACCGGGGCCAGCTTCACGGTGGAGCGAGACATCTCTACGGGCGGCTGGAACGGTAATTACAGCACACAGGAATTTATGTCCGAGGACATGATCCAGCAGATTGCCGCAGTGGATGGCATTGCGGGGTATGACGCCACTTTGATTACCCTGCCCCGTATCTTCAATGATAAGGGCGAGGAACTGGCCCATGAGAATTACAGCTTCTACAACTACGGCTCCTACAATTCCCAATACCATGAGCTGTTTCTGTCGGGCCGGTTTGAACTGGTGGAAGGCACCCACATCACCGATGATATGACCAATAGCATTATTATCAGCCGGGAACTAGCTGAGTGGAACGGGCTGAAGGTTGGGGACACCTTGACAGGCGTTTACTACCCGGAGAATAACACCCCGGAAGTGGATATGGAGATTGTGGGTATCTTCGATGTGGTGGCGGATAAGAACGACCAAGTGAATATGTATGATGATGCGTCCTATTACGCCTATTCCAGCTATGTTTTTTGCAGCATGGACGCAGCCGAGGGCCTGATTAAGGGCTGGGGCGAAGATGGCGAGGGCATTTCCGAAGCCTACTACTATGTCACGGACGCCGCCCAATTAGAGAATGTGATTCAGGAAGTGCAGAGCATTTCCTCTATCAACTGGAACAACTACAAAATCACCGCCAATGACGAGGTGTATCAGAATATTTCCAGCGCCCTTTCTGACACCGGCACCCTGATTACCACCCTCATCATTGTCATTACCGCTGTGAGCATGGTTTTGATTATCCTCATTCTCTCCATGTCCATCCGCAGCCGGAAACGGGAAACCGGCATTTTACTGGCGGTGGGTATCGCCAAGCCTGCGGTCATTCTCCAGTATGTATTGGAAACCCTGCTGATTGCGGTGGTGGCTTTCCCGCTGGCCTACCTCTCCAGCAAGCAAGTAGCTGGCACCCTGGGTACGCTGTTCGGCAAGGCGGCGGAGAATGTCATCGTTACGCCGGAGCACTTTATGCTGGTAGCTATCGTGGGCGGCATTTTGCTGGTGGCGGCAGTGCTGGTGTCCAGCATTTCGACCCTGCGGTTGAAGCCCAAGCAGATTTTGTCTCAGATGGAGTAAGAACATCCACCCCCTAAAATAACGAAATGAGGTAATCACTATGAGTATTATGGAAATCAAACAAGTGGGATATTCCTACGATAATAAAAAGAAAGTCTTAAAAGGCGTCAACGCCGAAATGGAACAGGGCAAACTCTACGCCATCCTTGGGCCTTCCGGCTGCGGCAAAACCACCCTGCTCTCCCTGATCGGCGGCCTGGACAGCCCCGGCAGCGGCCAGATTTACTTCGATGGGCAGGACATTGCCAAGACGGGGCTTTCCGACCACCGGAAAAACCATGTGGCGTTTATTTTCCAGGCGTACAACCTGATCGACTACTTGACCCCCGCAGAGAATGTGTCGCTGACTTCCAAGCTGCCGCCGCTGCCAATTCTGGAGCGTCTGGGCCTGACGAAAGAGGAAGCCAAGCGCAATGTGCTAAAACTCTCCGGCGGCCAGCAGCAGCGTGTGGCCATCGCCCGTGCCCTGGCAAGCGAGGCCCCGGTGATTCTTGCGGACGAGCCTACCGGCAATCTGGACGAGGACACCGCCCAGGACATCACGGAAATTCTTAAAGAGAGCGCCCACAAGATGAACAAGTGTGTGGTGGTCGTTACTCACTCCAACGAGCTGGCGAAGCAGGCTGATGTGGTATTCCGGCTGAAAAAGGGTGAGCTGCAGGTGCTGGAGCGCGTTCAAGATGGAGCCGCCCAGTCCCAATCCCGCAGAAACAACGCTCCCCGCAGTGAAAGGAGGGCGCATTGATGGAGATGGACAGCAATCCAATCACAAAGCCCTCGAAAAAAGGGGCTATCCTTTCCGCAGTATTTTATGTGCTTGCGGTGGTGCTGCTGATTACGGCTTTTGTTTCCCTGGCAGCCTGCCACCAAAACATTTCCCGGCAGCTTGAGCAGGGTGTCCCTGTGCAGGGAAATGAACTGGCCATTGTGAATCTCTATCTTGCAAGCTGTGTGCAGTATTTCTCCTTTGCCGCCGCCATGGTGTTTTGCGGCAAGGCTGCCCGCAGGGTGCTGGCGATTCAGAGCGAAGCGCCGGTACAGGTCGCGCCTTATATGCTCAATCCCCCGGCAGAGGCCACCGGCTCCACTTTTACGGAAGAGGTGGAACCGGAGGAGGACGATACAGATTTTGAGGCTTGGGGATTCCGGGAAAAGGGAGAATAAATAAAAAAGACACGCCGGCGGGCTTGCAGAGCAGCAAGCCCTCGGCCATGTCTTGAAAACAGGAGAATGGAGGTGATTCCCATGCAGCAAACAGAGTGGGTTTATTGTCCCGTCTGCGGGAATAAAACCCGTGATCGAATCAGGGAGGATACGGTTTTAGTCAATTATCCTCTCTACTGCCCAAAGTGCAAACGAGAGAGCTTAATCCAGGCGAAACAATTACATATCGTTGTCATCAAAGAGCCAGACGCATAGACGCAGAGCCGATGAACCTGTGAGAATTTCCCACGGACATCGGCTCTTTTTTACTCTTTGGGCTGGCTGTCCAAGGCTGCCCTAACTGTCGCCTTGATGATCTGCATAGAACGCTCATCGCAGTTATACAGCATACGGACAAGGCTTTCCATTTCAGAATCCTCAATCTGCTTTTCTGGGAAGAAAATCTGATCGGGTAAAATGGACAGCTCCCGAATCAGCTTGTAGAGGATGTCATAGCTGGGCTTTTTGCCTTCGTTCTCAATACGATATATAAATCTTTCGCCTACTCCGACTTTGGCGGCCAGATCTTCGACCGTAATATCTGCTTTTATGCGGGCATTCTTGATGATCTCACCAAGCGTTTCATGTTTACTCTGCACCTACAGTTCACCTCTCTTTCTATTTTACAGATTTATGCCAGATTTATAATGGCATAGCAGTTCAAATTTTAGAGAACTGACAGTGCAGAGAAAAGTGAACTGATCCGAATTGCATAGATGGCCCTGCCAATAAAAAAAACGAGGTTTTGGCAGGGTGGTTTGTCATGCCATCCCTCCAGACCACGTTTTGGCCTGGAGGGATATTTCATGCGTTGGTCATCCTGCGCACCGCTGCTCATTAGAAGCAGCGAGTATGATTCTATGTCGTAGGCCGCCTGTTTGACGGTGTACGGTCAAAAAAACTTCCCGTTTTTCAACGGGATATTATGCCTTTCATACTGAACCATCATGCCATGATTTACACGAACTAAAAGGAAACGCACTTGCTGTTGGGGCTGTTGTCCC
>NZ_WWVY01000008.1:0-130850 GCF_009876955.1 Bittarella massiliensis (ex Durand et al. 2017)
AACGAGTGGTATGCGGCGCAGACCAGCAAGAAAATCCGTGCGGTCAATGAGCTGAAAGCCTCTCAGGGCAGGCGGGTCGCCTCTGCTGTTGCCTATGGATACAAAAAGATCGAAGGCGACAAAGAGCAGTGGTATATCGATGAGCTAGCGGCGCAGGTGGTGAGAAAAATATTTGCTCTCTGCCTTGCCGGGAAAGGGCCGACGCAGATTGCACGGCAGTTGGAAAAAGAAAAGGTTTTGACGCCAACAGCATATTTTCACTCGATTGGCAGAAAGACAAGCAATCCCGTTCCGGCAAATATCTACGGCTGGCACGAAAGCACAGTAGAGCATATTTTGGAAAACCAGCAGTACACGGGCTGCACGGTAAACGGGAAATCTTCTACGGTCAGTTACAAGGTGCATAAGGTGATTGAGAATCCGAAAGAGGAATACCAGATCATTCCCAACACGCAGGAGGCAATCATTGACGAGAATGTATGGCTGCGGGTGCAGGAGCTCAGGAAGAACAAGCGCCGGCCGACGAAAACGAATCGGAAAAGCCTGTTTTCAGGACTGGTATTCTGTGCGGACTGCAAATCAAGGCTGCACTTCTGCGCCGCCAAGTCACTGAAACGCAATCAGGAGTTTTTCCGCTGCGCCAACTACAAGGACGGCAGAGGAAGCTGTACGATTCATTTCATTCGGGATGTGGTCTTGGAAATGATTGTGAAGGAAGCAGTTGCGGGTTTGGCGGATTTTGTGCGCTGCTATGAGTCGGTATTTCTCTATATGCAGAAGCAGAAATGCGGGGAATTCCAGAAAAAGCGGCAGCAGGAATTAAAGCTTTCCATGGAAGGCAACAGAAAGCGGATCGCCGATCTGGATAAGCTGTTCAATCGGATTTACGAGGACAATGTGATCGGGAAGCTGTCAGATGAACGCTATGCAAGGATGGCGGTGGAGTATGAAGCTGAGCAGAAAGAGCTACTGGAAAAGGTCAGGGAGGAAGAAAAGCAGCTGTCCGAAATGGAGCAGAAATCGGTGGATATGCGCCTGCTTTTGCAGGGGCTGCGGGAGTTTACCGATATGAAAGAACTGACGCCGACGATCGTCAACAAGCTGATTCGGCGCATTGAGGTACACAATCCGGAGAAGAAATATGCGCACAAGTCAGTGAAGGTCGACATCTATTTTACAGCGGTGGGACTAGTGAGCCTTCCTGACGAGCAGGAGATCCGAAAGATGATGGAACAGATGCGAAGCACATCACAGCTTCCAAAACAGCTGACTGCATAAAAAAGAAAACGGTGTAATCCGCCGCATATCGGGGGTTACACCATCTTCTCTACATTTTACTGCCTTATTAGCACCGGGCATTGCCGGCGGCTCGTTTTTTATTTCTGTCTCATCGGCTGGGCATTTCAAAGGGGGCCAGGGCCTCGTTCAAAAAGGCACCAAAGGGCCGCATCTTCAAAAAGAGGGCGGCGGCAAAGTCCACAAAGTCGGGGGCCAAAAGCTGCTCGTCGCCCAGGGGGTACTCCAGGTACCAGCTCTTGTTCTTCAGGTACTGGGCCTGGGGGTGATCCGGGTCGTAGCCCCGGGGAACGTTTTTGAGGGCGCTGCCGCCCACGGTGAAATGCGCCCGAAAGTCGGGGGCGTCGAGGATCTCCCCCCAGCGCTCCCCCTGGGCGGCAATGGCGTCCCGCACCAGGGTCGTGGCGTCCCGGAACATGTCGGCAAAGAGCCCCCCGCCCAGGAAAGAGCGCCCCCCCGGCCGCAAAAAGAGGTAGTAGCCCACCGGCACCGGCAACTTCCCCCTGGGGCCGATGTGGGCGCGGAAAGACGGGTTGTAGGGGGACTTGTCCCGGCTGAAGCGGGTGTCCCGCATCAGCTTGAAGGTGAGGGTCTTGGGCGCGGCCAGGGGGATTTCCGGGTCCCCCTGGTGCAGGGCAAGGTTCAGTTCCCCCACCAACTGCTCAAAGGCGGCGGTGGCCCGCCGGTACCCCTCCTCGTGGGCGTGAAACCAGTCCCTGTCGTTGTGCTCCTCCAGCTCCCGCAGAAAGGAGAGCATCTCCTCCATCTTCATCCCTTCGCCCCCTCTGCCTGCATCACGGTGGCAAAACTGCCCGAGGCCAGCAGCCCTTTCACCCAGTCGCGCACCTCTTCGGGGGTGCGGTAGGCGGGCAGGTCGGCAAAGACCTGGGAGAGCCCGTCCAGCTCCTCCATGGCGTCGGTAAACCGGGCGATGTCCCGGTAGCTGCACTCCTCCAGCCCGGGGAAGACCAGGTGTCCGGGGTCGATGCGGTGGGTGGCGATGGCGTAGTTGGTCCGCCGCTTGCAGGAACAGCTCCCGCCGCCCAGGCCGCAGTACTCCTTTAAAAACCCTCCCACCTTTTTGCGGATGCGGGAGAGCCGCTGCCGGTAGGCCGCGGGGTTCAGGCCGAGGATGTCGGCGGCCACCCGGCTGTCCAGGCGGAACATGGTGCCCAGCACGTAGATGCAGCGGCTCTCGGCGTCCAGGCACTGGAGCATGACGTTGGTGCAGGAGAGCTTGAGCTCCCGCTCCAACAGCCCCTGGTCCACCCCGCCGCCCAGGTCAGGGACATCCCGCTCCCGGCCAGAGGCGATGTCCTCGCCGTAGACTTCAAAGCTCAGGGGGCGCTGGGCGAACATCCCCTTTTTGTAGTCTCGCAGGTGATTGACGGCAATGCGGAACACCCAGGTGGTAAGGCTCGACTCCTGCCGGAAGGAGCCAAGCCGGGTCATCACCTTGATGAGGATCTCCTGGGTGGCGTCCTCCGCGTCGGGGAGGAGCCCCAGCATCCGCAGGGAGAGGTTGAACACCAGGTCCTGCACCCCGGCCAACACCTCCTCCAGCGCCTTCTGGTCACCGGCGACGGCCCGTTCAATGGTCTGTTTTTCCAGTGCGGTCAAATCGTTCATGCGCACACCTCCTATACACAGTTAGACGGCGCGCGCCGCCGGTTGTGACAGCCCATTCAAATTATTGGCTCAGCTTTTGCCGGCGCAGCCCGCCAGCCAGCGCGCCCGGCTCAGGCAGGTGATGTGCTCGGTGCGCACATCCCCCATCAGCGGCCAGGGGACCTCCCTGTCGGTGCGGCAGTAGAGGAACCCGCACTTCTCCTGCACCCGGCGGGACTTGTCGTTCCCCTCGAAATAGCCGCACCAGACCCGCTCCAGCCCCAGTTCTTCAAATCCGTGGCGCAGCAGCTCCCGCACCGCCTCGGGGATGAGCCCCTGCCCCCAGTAGGGCACCCCCAGCCAGTAGCCGATCTCGGCCTCCCCCTCCTTCAGGGGGAGGTTGCTGCCCTCGCCGAACAGCAGGCCGATGCTGCCCACCGGTCCGCCCGTCTCCCGCAGCACCACCGCAAAGGTGTAGGGGGCCGAGAGCACCCCCTCAATGAGTTCGCGGCTGTTTTCCACGCTGGTGTGGGGCGGCCAGCCCGCGGCGGGGCCGACCCGGGGGTCCTTTGCCAGTTGGTAGAGCGCCGGCGCGTCCTCCGGCCGCCAGGGCCGCAAAATCAGGCGCGAAGTTTCTAGGATCACAGTGCATTCCTCCTCTGTGTTCTGCCTCTCCCCTCCGCCTTTGACGGCGGGGGAAAGGCGGGGTATACTGACAGAAAAAGCAAGAGAAAAGGGGAAGCGCAGATGAAGGAGAGACCAGCCCTCGCCAGCCGCCCGGACAGCGCCACATTCCAACGCTATTACTACTGCAAGGAGGAGCTGATGGCCTTCTGCCGGGCAAACGGCCTGCCCGCATCCGGCGGGAAAGCGGCCCTCACCGAGAGGGTCGCCCATTTCCTCGACACCGGGGAGATACCGCCCCCGCCGCCCGCTCCCCGGCGCGCCGCCGCCACAGCCCCCCCGAGGGAGGATGCCGTCATCGGGCCGAACGCCGCCTGCACCCAGGCCCGCCGCGCCTTCTTTCAGGGGCAGCTCGGCCCCAGCTTCACCTTCAACGTGGCCTTTCAGCGCTGGCTGAAGGCCAACCCGAACAAGACCTACCGGGAGGCGGTGGCCGCCTACCGCGCCATCCTCACCGCAAAGAGGGAGCGACCGGCCCCCATCGACAGCCAGTTCGAGTACAACGCCTATGTCCGCGCCTTCTTTGCCGACAACCCGGGCCGGACCCTGCAGGAGGCCATTGCCTGTTGGAACTACAAAAAGCAGTTCCCCGGCAGCCGCCAGTACCAGCGTGCCGACCTGGCCGCGCTGGAAGGGCGCTCCCGCTAGGCCTGCCCCGCCTACATCGGCTTCAGGTTCTTGTTCAGCCGCTCGATCATCCAGGCCAGCCGCTTGGCCCGGCCCGCCTCGGTCTTGGCGGCGTAATAGCCCCGGGCATAGGTCCGCCGCACCGAGGGGGACATCCCCAAAAAGTTGCCGTGGGCCGGTTCCCGTCCCCGCAGCAGCTCCTCCAGCGCGTCCATCTGCTCCGCGGTGATGGCCGGGGGCGCGGGGGCGGCCCAGCGGCCGTCCGCCCGGGCCCGCTCCACCTCTTCCCGGCCGCGCCCGTCCATCCGCCCCTCCCGCAAAAGCCGCTCGGCCAGGGCCCGGTTCTTGGCTGACCAGTTGCTGCCCGGCCGGCGGGGGGCAAAGTACTTGCGGTAGCGCCCCTCGTCGATGCGCTGCATCTGCCCGTCGATCCAGCCAAAGCAGAGGGCCTCCTCCAACGCCTCCCCCGCCTTCACCGTCTGCGGCCCGCCCGCCTTGCCAAACACCAGCCAGACCCCCTCCGACGTCCGGCCGTTCTCCTCCAACCACCGGCGAAAGGCCGCTCGGTCGCCAAACAGCAACTCCCGTTCCATCGCGCTCTCCTCCTCTCCCCGCCCCCACAGGGGCGAAAAACCGCTACAAATACCGCCTGACCCGGCGCGCGTACTGCGCGTAGGCCTCGCCAAAGCGCTGGGCACACCACCGCTCCTCCGCGCGGATGATCCAGTGGGCCGAAATCTGAAAGGCCGCCGTCAGCCCCAGCAGCAGCGGCGACCGGCCCAGGGCCGCAAAGCCGACAAAAACGAGAAAATAGGCCAGGTACATGGGGTTGCGCGAGAGGCGGTAGACCCCCCGCTGGCAAAACCCGTCCGCCGCCGGGGCCGCAAAGGCCGCCACAGAGGCCGCCAGCAGCGCCATCCCCCCGGCGTAGAGGGCGACCCCCGCCCAAAAAAGGCCCGGCGGCTCCGTCTCGACCTTCAAAAAGAGGATGTCCAGCAGAATGCCCACGTTGGCCAGTTGGTAGACCCAGTAGGCCCCCCGCTCCCCGGGCGGCAGGGGGGCAAAGTGGGCCGCCCGCCCCACCGCGCCCCGGTCCAGCACGGCCAGCAGGCCAAAGCGCAGCAGAAAAAAGGGCAGCAACAGCAAAGCCCCCATCAAAATCACCCCCCAAAAAAACCTCTGTTTTCCCGCCCATCTCTCCGCCGCGCGGCGGAAGAATCTCCCTCCGCCGCAACGCCCAGCCGCCCCGGGCAAGTCGGGACCGCCGCTCCCACCCCCGCGGCGCAACGCCCTTGAAAACGGGGGATTTTGACCATTGTACCATGGGCCCGTCCCCCCGTCCAGCGGGGAGAGTCGGTCCCCCCTCCCGCCCCGGTCTCCTTGAGAAAAGCCGCCCGAAATGGTAGGATAAACAAAAGGGACGCCGCCCCGCAAAATGTGCGGCCCAAAAAAGGAGACAACATGATCGACCTTGTCAAAATCACCCCCGAAAATCTGGCGCAGGAGCACATCTGCTGCGCCCTCTCCAACAATGCAGACTGCCAGGTGCTCTCCAAAAAGGCCTGGCTGAAGGAGCGGCTGGCCGAGGGCCTCGTCTTTCTAAAGGGCGACGTCCGGGGAAAGTGCTTTATCGAATACCTCCCCGCCGAATTTGCCTGGGCCCCGGTGGAGGCCGACGGCTACACCTTCATCGACTGCCTCTGGGTGGCGGGGCGGTTCGCGGGGCAGGGCCACTCCAACCTCCTGCTGGAAGAGTGCATCCGCGACAGCAGGGAGCGGGGGAAAAAGGGGCTCGCCATCCTCTCCTCCCCCAAAAAGAGGGGCTTTCTCTCCGACCCCAACTACCTGCGGCACAAGGGCTTTGCCGTCGCCGACACCGCGCCCCCCTATTTTGAACTGCTCTACCTTCCCTTTGACGGGCAGGCCGAGCCGCCCCGCTTCGGCCCCTCGGCAAAGGGCGGGGCCCAGGGGCCCGCGGCCGACGGCTTTGTCCTCTACTACACCAACCAGTGCCCCTTTCCCGCCAAGTACGCCCCCCTCATCGAGGGGATGGCCAGAGACCGGGCGGTCCCGTTTCGGTCCGTCCACCTCACCACCCGGGAGCAGGCCCGGCAGGCCCCCACCCCCTTCCCGACCTACTCCCTCTTCTACAACGGCGCGTTCGTGACCCACGAGATCCTCTCCGAAAAAAAGTTTGAAAAGCTCCTCCTCGAAAGGGGGCTGTGACCCCCGCCGGCAGCGCGCCCACCCGCCACAGGCCCCAGCGCAGGCGCCGCCAACACCGGCAAGGGGCGTTTGGCCCAACCTCCCCCCTCCCCCCGCCCGCAGGCGGACAAACAAAAAAGGATGTGTTTTCATGTGTGAAAAGACAAGGTGCGCCTGGGCGGGGGAGCTCCCCCTCTCCATCGCCTATCACGACCGCGAGTGGGGCCGCCCCGTGCGCGAGGACAACAAGCTGTTTGAAATGCTGATTTTAGAGGGGATGCAGGCCGGTCTCAGTTGGAACACCGTCCTCAAAAAGAGGGAGGCGTTTCGCCAGGCCTTCGACGGCTTCGACCCCGCCAAGGTGGCCCTCTACGACGAGGCCAAGGTGCAACAGCTTCTGCAAAACAAAGACATCATCCGCAACCGCCTCAAGGTGCGCGCCGCCGTCACCAATGCCCAGGCCTTTTTAAAGGTGCAGGAGCGCTGCGGCAGCTTCCACCAGTTCCTCTGGGCCTATGTGGACGACACCCCCATCACAAACCACTGGCAGAAGATGGAGGAGGTGCCGCCCAGCACCCCCCTCTCCGACCAAATCAGCAGGGACCTGAAAAAGCTGGGCTTCAAGTTTGTCGGCTCCACCATCGTCTACGCCTATATGCAGTCTGTCGGCATGGTCAACGACCACCTGACAAGCTGCTTTGTCTACCGCGAGATGCAGGGCTAGCCCCGCCCCCAAGCAAAAAAGCGCCCCGGACAGACCCGTCCGGGGCGCTTTTCTATCCCTCTTCCCGCTTCCCCTCCTTGCACCCGCCCATAAAGTGGGCGGAGCGGGGGTTGGTGGCTGCATAGCGGCTGTTTTCGTAGGTCGCAAAGGCCGCGTCGCTGGCCTCTCTGGCCACCCGCGCCACCTCCCGCAGCAGCAGAGAGAGGGCCAGGCAGCCAAAGGCAACAAGGACCGATGTCCCTCCGCTCAACAGCGCCACTTCACCGGGCAGCCAGCCGCAGGGCCCGGCCAGAGCGCACAAAAGGGCCAGCACCGCAAACGGCACCCCCGCGGGGGCCAGCACCCGGGCCACCCGGCGGGTCCACACCTCCCAACGGACCGCCCGCACCCATCGGTCAAAGGCCCGGTTCGCCTTTTCCAGGGAAGGCGGGTGGTAGATGGGCTGGCAAGGGTCCACAAGCGGGCAGTCGTGGCGCGCGCTCTTTTTCACAGCTCTGTCCTCCCCCCACATACCGTATCGCTTCAGAATGTTTTTATGAAATGCGCCGACATCGCAATCTGCGCTATAATATAGGAGCGGATGTGCGCAAATTTACAACTGTATTTTGCTGCACAGGTCATTTTGAAGGGGGGATGCTGCCTCTTTGGTCTTCCTCCAGCAACTCCCCCGCAGGGACACCCAAAACCTCCGCCATCTTGAAAAGGGTCTCTAGTGAAACCCCTTTGGTGGTCCCTACCCCCTCGACCTGGGAAATGAAATTGTTGCTCCTGCCAATCTTCTCCGCGAATGCTTCCTGGGTGTATCCAGCCCGCTTGCGGTAATAGGCAATTTTTAGCCCCAATATCCGGTAGCGCTCCGGGTAATCGGTTTTCACAATATCACTTCCCCTCCTCACCATTGTATCAATACCGTTAGCGCGTTTTAACAAACGTATGGTAAGTGTTTCTTTACTCTGAGGGAACTTCATTCCTTTTATAGAAGTTCCTGGAAAAACGGCTTTCCCCTATTCATTTTATATCGCATAGCCTATATTTTGAAAAATACTACGATTCTGTTGCATTCCATAAAAAGCTCTTTTCCCAGTGGATATATCATAAGGAGGAGGCCCCCATGACCATTGTCGACTTCACCCCGTCCCACATCCCCGCAGCCAGCGCCCTCGCTCTGGCCGATTACCGGGAGCAGCAGCGCCGCCTTCCCGCCCTGCCGGCGGTCGAGGAGGGGCTGGACCTGGCCCCCTTTGCCGCAGCCGGCCTGGGCGTCGCCGCCTTCGAGGGCGGGCGGATGGTGGGCTTTCTCAGCGCCGGCCCGCCCTTCGACAACGCCTTTGGCTCCACCCGCTGCCGGGGGGTCTTTTCCCCCATGGGCGCCCACGCCGCCGCATCGGAGCAGCGGGGGCCGGTCTATGCCGCCATGTACCAGCGCGCCGCCGCCAAGTGGGTGCGGGCCGGGGCCCTCAGCCACGCCGTCGCCCTCTATGCCCAGGGGGAAGAGGCCCAGCGCCAGTTCTTCCAGTACGGCTTCGGCCTGCGCTGTGTCGACGCCATCCGCCCCATGGAGCCGATCGACTGCCCACCCCCCAAGGGGTACTCCTTCTTTGAGCTGCCCCCCGCCCAATTTTCGTCCGTCTATCCCTTTGAGGAGCTGCTCGACCGGCACTTCCGGGAGAGCCCGACCTTTATGGCCCGCCCGCTGGAGAGCTGCGACGCCTTCTGCCGCTCCTGCATGGCGGAGGGCGACCGCTGCTTTGCCGCCGCCTTTCAGGGCCGGTTGTGCGCCTATCTAAAACTGTCCGCCAAGGGCGAGACCTTTCTCTCCCCCTCCCCCCGCTACCGCCACATCACCGGCGCTTTCTGCCTGGGGGAGCACCGCGGCAAAGGGGTTGTGCAAAACCTGCTGAACTGCGCCATCCACTCCCTGGAGGGGGAGGGGTGCACCCACCTCGGCGTGGACTTTGAGAGCATCAACCCCGCCGCCCACGCCTTTTGGTGCAAGTATTTCTCCCCCTACACCCATGGCCTGGTGCGCCGCGTCGACGAGCGGATACTGGACCCCCTCCCCCTCTGATTTCCCCGCCAACAGCCGCCCCGCGTTCCCCCAGACAAATCCCTCTCCCCGCGCCGCCCCTCCGAATCGCCCCCTCCCCCTCATTCAGACACTTCCCCCCATCTGTCCAAACTTTTTACAATCGCGCCCCCCTGTCAAAAATTGCGACAGGGGGGCGCGATTGTCTATGGCGGCGGGGCCCGGGGGGGAGTAGGATAGACCCATCGAGAGAAGAGACCCATCCACCAAAGACAAAACGGAGGGATTTTTGATGTACTATTCCAACGGCAACTACGAGGCCTTTGCCCGCCCTGAAAAACCCGAGGGGGTCGACCGCAAGTCCGCCTACCTGGTGGGCAGCGGCCTGGCCTCCCTGGCGGCAGCCTGCTTCCTGGTGCGCGACGGGCAGATGAAGGGCGAACACATCCACATTTTAGAGGAGCTCGCCCTCCCCGGCGGCGCCTGCGACGGCATCAACGACCCGCAGCGGGGGTTCATCGTCCGCGGCGGGCGGGAGATGGAGAACCACTTCGAGTGCCTATGGGACCTGTTCCGCTCCATCCCCTCCATCGAGACCGAGGGGGTCAGCGTCCTCGACGAGTACTACTGGCTCAACAAGCACGACCCCAACTACTCGCTGATGCGGGCCTCGGTCAACCGGGGGGAGGACGCCCACACCGACGGCAAGTTCGCCCTCTCGGACAAGGCGGCCGCCGAGATCGTCAAGCTGTTCTTCACCAAGAACGAGGACCTCTACGACAAGACCATCGACGACGTGTTTGATGAGGAGTTCTACTCCTCCAACTTCTGGCTCTACTGGCAGACCATGTTCGCCTTTGAAAAGTGGCACAGCGCCCTGGAGATGAAGCTCTACATCCAGCGCTTCATCCACCACATCGGCGGGCTGCCCGACTTTTCGGCCCTCAAATTCACCAAGTACAACCAGTACGAATCGCTGATCCTGCCCATGGTCAAGTACCTGGAGGGGCACAACGTGGACTTCCAGTACGGCGTGCAGGTGCAAAACGTCCTCTTTGAAAAGAGCGGCGGCAAAAAGGTGGCCCGGCAGATCCAGTGCCTGCGGGACGGCCGGGAGGAGCGCATCGACCTCCTCGAGGACGACCTGGTCTTTGTCACCAACGGCAGCTGCACCGAGAACTCCACCCTGGGGGACGACGACCACGCCCCTGCCCAGACCACCCAAAACGGCGAGGGCGGCTGCTGGCAGCTCTGGAAGAACATCGCCGCCCAGGACCCCGCCTTCGGCCGGCCGGAGAAGTTCTGCGGCAACATCCCCAAGACCAACTGGGAGTCGGCCACCATCACCACCCTGGACGGCCGCATCCCCCCCTACATCCAAAAGATGTGCAAGCGCGACCCCTTCTCGGGCAAGGTGGTCACCGGCGGCATCATCACCGTCAAGGACTCCAGCTGGCTGATGAGCTTCACCCTCAACCGCCAGCCCCATTTCAAAGAGCAGCCGAAGGACCAGTTGGTGGTCTGGGTGTACGGCCTCTACACCGACGTGCCGGGCGACTATGTGAAAAAGCCGATGCGCCAGTGCACCGGCCGGGAGATCACCATGGAGTGGCTCTACCACATGGGGGTGCCGGAGGAGGAGATCCCCGAGCTGGCGGCCACCGGGGCCCACTGCATCCCCTGCATGATGCCCTATATCACCGCCTTCTTCATGCCCCGCACGGCGGGCGACCGCCCCAAAGTGGTGCCCGAAGGCTGCGTCAACTTCGCCTTCATCGGCCAGTTCGCCGACACGGTGCGCGACACCGTCTTCACCACCGAGTACTCGGTGCGCACCGCCATGGAGGCCGTCTACACCCTGCTGGATGTGGACCGCGGGGTGCCGGAGGTCTTTAACTCCTGCTACGACGTGCGGGTGCTGCTGGACTCCACCTCCAAGATGATGGACGGCAAAAAACTCACCGACATCAAGCTGCCCTTCCTGGCCGGGCTGGTAGAAAAGGCCACCATGAAAAAGATTTCGGGTACGGTCATCGAGGAGCTGCTGGCGCGCTACCACCTCATCTAGCCGCAGCCCTCCGTCCCCACCCCCTCTTCCCCATTTCCCCAAACACAAAAAAGGTGCGGCCTCCGGGCCGCGCCTTTTTTGCCGAATGCACCGGGAAACAGCGCAAAACAGGGCAAAAGAAGGGTAAATTTGTTATATTATATCTATATATTCCAATTTGTATAGTAAAAAGAGGGCCTGCCCGCCCTTTTCGGCGGGGGTGAATTGTGCTATATTGGTAACGATACAGAAAAACGCCAGAGGGAAGGGAAGCGGTGTCATGCTGCCGGAGGAACACGACGAGCAGGCCATGCGCGAAGTGGCAGAAAAGAAAAAAGCGGTCATGCGGGAGGTCGTCAGTTGGGTCAAGGTGTTTGCGGTGGCGGTGGCGCTGGCCCTCTTCATCGGGCTGGTGGTCATCGTCAACGCCCAGGTGCCCACCTCCTCGATGGAGGACACCATCATGCCCGGGGACCGCATCATCGCCCTGCGGCTGGCCTACACCTTCGGCGAGCCCCAGCGGGGGGACGTGGCGGTCTTCTACCCGCCGGACGAACACCGCCTCTACGTCAAGCGGGTGATCGGGATCCCGGGGGACGAGATCGAAATCGAGAGCGGCGTCCTCTACCGCAACGGCGAGATGGTGGAGGAGCCCTATGTCAAGGGCATCCCCCAGGGGGACTACGGCCCCTACTCCGTGCCGGAGGGGCACTATTTCCTCATGGGGGACAACCGCAACGACTCGCTGGACGCCCGCTTTTGGAGCACCCCCTACGTCCCCAAAAAAGATATGCTGGGCAAGGTGCTCTTCCGCTACTACCCCTCCATCAGCAAGGTGGAGTAGCCGAAGGGAGGGAACTGCCGTGCAAAAGCGGGTCTATGCCCGGGTGTCGGGCTGGGTGCAGGGGGTCGGCTTTCGCTACTTTGTCAAATACACCGCCAGCCTCCACGGCCTCACCGGCTGGGTGCACAACCGGGAGGATGGGGACGTGGAGCTGGAGGTACAGGGCCCCCCCGCCGAACTGGACGCCTTTTTGGAAGCAGTGCGGGAGGGGAACCGCTGGTCCCAGGTGGAGGGGGTGGAGACCCGCCGCCTGGAACCCATCCGCGAAAACGGGTTCGAGGTGCTCTGACGCGCGCCGTTTGCAACAAAAAGCTGCCGCCTCTTTGGCCGCAGCTTTTTTTGTTCGGGCGAAACGCCCCCATTACCCCTCCCGCCGGATCTCCATCTGAAAAGCCCCCGCCGCAATGGGCGGTGGGGATAAGGGACAGCCCGTCTCCCCCCCCCCCCCCTTCCGGCCGCTCAAATCGCCCTCTGGACCCTCCAGCCACCCCTTCTTTATCCCCCCGCAAAACGGCCCCCTCCCCCTCTTTTTCAGCCGCCGCAGAGAATGTGCACTTTTTCGCTATCATTGGCGGCCGAAACGTGGTAAAATAGAGTTGGGAAAGCGCGCCGTTTCGGCCTGGGCGACAGTCCGGCTGCCGGGGGGCGCGCTTTGGCGCAGCCCGAGGGGGGCTCGCCTTGCCCGTTCGGAGAAAAGGAGAGACCATGTTTCAAATTGGGGAGTACGTTGTTTACGAGAACACCGGCGTCTGCCGGGTGGAGAAGGTGGGCCCGCCGGTCGGCATCCCCGTGTCTGACAAGGAGCGGCTCTACTACGAGCTCTCCCCTGTGCGGGGCACGGGCACCATCTTCATCCCGGTGGATGCCGGAGCCTTCATGCGGCCCATCATCACCCGGGAGGAGGGGCTGGCCCTGTTGGCAAAACTGCCCCAACTGCGGGCGGAACCCTGTGCCGACCGGGACCAGCGCACCCTGGCCGAGCACTATCACAGCTTCTTCGAGTCCCACGACTGCGAGGATCTGGCGCGGCTGATCTACTCCATCCGCTCCAAGAGCGAGGAGACCCTCTCCCAGGGCAAAAAGCCGGGCAAGGTGGACCTACAGTACCAAAAGCGGGCGGAAGAACTGCTCTGCGAAGAGCTGGCCACCGCCCTCGGCACCACCTTTGAGGAGATCGAGACCGCCATCCAGGACGAGTTTGAGGGCGTCCCCAGCGGGGATGCCGCCCAGTAAAAAATAGACGGGAAGTCAAAAGAGAGGAGAGCGGACGCCGCCCTATATGGGTGCGTCCCCTCTCCTCTTGCTTTTTAACTGAAAGCTGTCCCAAAAACCAAAGAACTATATGTGTGCGTACGTTTTGTAAAAGCCCAGTAGATGTTGATACTCGGGTAAATCGTCTATCTTTTCACACAACATTTCTGCCAGCTGAATGCCGTCAATCAGAAAAAGGCCGTCTTTTTCCGCCTCTTCCACTGTCCTGTCAGCAAAGGTTCCACTCGTGAGCACACCATATCGAATATTGTCGGGGAGCAGCATCACTTGAAGCGCACTTCCCTCCTTTTCATATGAGAACAGGTAGCCATTTTGGATTTGATCTCTAAACTTTCTAATCTGCTCCAATCCCCCTAAGCCTGTCTCCCCCACATAATGCTTCACTTGAATAAAGTAAGCAAAAGAAAGTTCAGAGCTCGTACCCATCGGTTTGACCGCTAAAATATCTGCATCTGCCTTTCCCTCGCCGCAGCGCTTGGAGAGTATTTTTACAATAAAGCCATTGACTCTCAAAAGATTCGCCACCATCTCCTCCATTCCCTGACCGCCGGCAGGGAGGGAGGTGGCGGAATAGTTTTGCAAAACGGAAGCCATGCGCTGGATAAACGCCTGATCCTCTTCCTCCTGACGCTCAACCACTCTGTCTGATTCCGCTCTGTCCAAGCCGCTCTCCCACAGCTCTTCGATCCCCTGGACAACTCGTTCATCATCAAATTCTAAAATGCTGAATCCTCTGGTACGCAGCTTGGTCGTCAATGCCATATTTTTTCCCGCCCTGACAAATCGCAAGGGCTTTCCATCACTTCCGCACCGAAATCTCACCTGCAGCTGATTGGCCAAATCGCGCACCACAGCCTCGGATGAATAGAGATAATGGCCCGTTGACTCCCCGATGTAAAAGCCTCCCTTACAAGGGACAACGACCAGATCTCCGGATTTGATTTTGCAAAAACGGGTTACTTCGGCCTTTTTTCGGCCGACCAATTGGGGAGAAGCACCTGTGTGGTAGCACATCTCTTCGACCTTTTGCGCAGGAGACAGCCCTTTTTCTAGGCACTGCGAAAAATCGACCTGGCTCCACCCCACCGCTACAATTCCATTTTCTACATATTGGTGCGCATTCTCTCGAATGCGCACCAAATAGTACCGCTTAGCCATTTCTAAGTCCCCTTTTGCTTTCCACCTCTACCAAAACCGACATGTGAAAAAGGCGTTTTTCAAGCGGGCGATCCCGCCTTCTCTTGAACTGTGCAGCCGCTTAAAAATACTCGATGGTGACCCGCTTGCCGGTCTTGCGGAGTTCCTCCGCCAGCTCGCCGATCAGGCTGAATTTCAGCCCCAGGGAGACGGGCATCCCCGGGTTCTGGTGCGCCTCGTTGAGGGCCTGCCCCACCAGAAAGTGCACCTCGGTGGACTCCTCCATCAGCACCCTCGTCAGCTTGGTGGCGCCGTCTTTTTTCTTGTAGTTGATCAGCTCGTGCTCCCCCCCGGTCTCGTTGAGTTCGCGGATGTTCTCCAGCGCCTTGCGCAGGGTGAGCACCCCCTCGGTCACCAGGTCGACCCCGGGGAGGAGGGCGGTGGGCGGCAGGGCCGGGTTGTCGTAGTCCAGCAGCACCTTCAGCTCCCGCCCGGTGACCCGGCTGACGATCTGCGAGGTGGTGCCGCCGCAGACCACCTTCAGCCCCTTGGAGTACATCAGCCGGTTGACCACCGTGGCGTCCAGCTCCTTCTTGGCGGGGGGGCCCACCATCACGGTGACCGCCCGCCCCTCCCGAAAGCGGATGGCGCAGACGGTGGAGTCGTCCCCCGGCTTGTTCATGTACAGGGTGTTGACGGTGGAGACCATCTTCTTGGCCATCACCCGGGGGGAGATGTCCTTCTCCATGGCCTCCTCGGCGTACTTGACGATGTTGTCGTACTGCCAGCCCAGGTCCAGCAGGGAGCCGACCCCGGCGTGGACCACCCCGTCGGAAAACATCACCAGCATGTCGTCCACCTGGGCCTGGAAGGAGGAGGTGTAGATGATCTTCCCGTCGATCTCCACCACCTCCCGCTCCAGCTCCATCAACTTGCCGTCGCGAAAGTAGATGATGAGGGGGTTGTCGAACTCGGCGGTGTAGATCCAGCCGTCGGGCTTGACCTTGACGATGGTGAAGGTGGAGTAGGCCAGCCCCCGCTCAGAGCACTTGGGCAGGGTCGAGGCGATGGTCTCGACGCACTCGGTGAGCTTGGCCCCCTCGGCCATCATGGTGGCGATGATCTTGCTGGTGAGGGTGGAGAGGATGTTGGCCTTGACCCCGCTGCCCAACCCGTCGGCCAGCACGGCGTAGAAGCCGCCCCCCTGGTCGCGGATGAACTCCACCTTGTCGCCGCACAGCTCCTCGCCGTAGTGGTTGATGCTCTCATAGGCGGCGTCGGCAAAGAATTTCATAGGGCACCGTCCTCCCCCTGTTCCATGCTCTTTTTCAGGCTGGTGAGGGCCACCTTGGTCTCGGCGGTGGTCTCCCCCAACAGGGAGGCGATCTCCTGGGCCACCCGCATCTGCTTGTCAATGACCTTCTGGGCGGTGTCCACGGTGTGCATCCGCAGGGCCTCCAGCTTTTTCTTGTTCTCGTTCTCGGCGGTCATGTCCTTCATAAAAACGATGAACATCCGGTTCTCGCGGATGTAGATCACCGTCTCCTCCACGCTGACGCCCTCGCCCACCACCACCTCGTTCTTCATGGCCGGGCGGCCGCTCTCCCTGGCGCGGTCAAAGGTGTCGTCGCCGAAAAACTCGGGGATGATCTGGCCGACGGCGCTCTCCCGGCGCAGCCCCATCATCTCCTCGGCGGCGGGGTTCAGGTCCAGCACCTCCAGCTCCTCGGTGAGGGCGATGGTGCCGTTGGGGGAGTGCTGAATGACGGTGGAGGAGATGTTCTCCGCCTTCTCCCGCAGGTAGGGCAGGCACATGTTGACGTCGGCCTTCCCCCGGTAGACGGCAATGGCCTTGTCCCGGCAGGTCTCGTAGCCGCAGCCGCCGCAGTTGAGCTCCTGCTCGGGGCTGGTCTTGCCGATCTGGGCGAGGATGGCGCGGATCTCCTCCTCGGTGGGGATGGGCTCGGCCTTGGGGGCCCCCCGGAAGAGCCGCAGGTGATCCAGCTCACAGGCGGCTGAGGGGGCGGGCCGGGCGTCCCGGGGCTTGGGCTGGTCGTCGATCTCCATCCGCCCGCGGAAGCTGGAGATGCCCTCCCGGCGCATCACCGGGCCGCCCAGGCAGGCCCCGGCGCACATGTTGGCCTCGATGAAAAGGCCGGTGGGGTGCTCGCTCTCCAGCCAGGAGAAGAGCTCCATGCAGTTTTCCACCCCGTCGACGCAGACCTTGCGGTAGTGGCCGTAGCTCTCCGGCTCGATGCTCTTGAGGATGCCGCTGGGCTTGGGGTAGAGGCGGCTGACCGGGTGGGCGGTGCCCACCGCCTCCCCGTCGCTCTCCTCCTGAGGGGCCCCCTCGATGAGGGCGCGCAGGGCGTTGAAGCTCAGGGCGTAGTCCACGTCCCCCCCGGCCAGGGGGTCCATGGCCTCCTCCTTCTTGGCCAGGCAGGGGCCGATGAAGATCACGTGGATGTTCTGGCCGTATTTCTCCTTCATCATCTTGGCGTGGGCCATCATGGGGGAGTAGACCGGGGCCAGCCACTGGGCGATGGCCGGGTAGTGGCGCTCGACCATCATCACCACCGAGGGGCAGGCCGTGGCGATGATGTTCTCCATCTCGCCGGCGGCCATCAGCTGGGCGTAGGCGCGGGAGGTCTCGTAGGCGCCCACGGCGGTCTCCTCCACCCCGGCAAAGCCCACGGCCTTGAGGGCGGCCGAGAGCTGCTCAAAGGTGCGGTCGGTGAAGTAGCTCTTGTAAGAGGGGGCCAGGGTCACGTAGACCGGGTCGGGCCCCTTCAGCAGCTCCAGCACCTTGGGCCGGTGGTCGGTGGTAAAGCGGGCGTTTTGCGGGCAGACGTCCACGCAGGTACCGCAGAGGACGCACTCGTCCTCGATGATCTGCACCTTCCCGCCCGAAAAGGAGATGGCCTTGATGGGGCAGTGCCGGATGCACTTGTAGCAGTTTTGGCAGTTTCCCTCGTTGAGTTTGATGATGCTGCTCACCGTTTCATTCCTCCTCTACCTTGGGCAGTACGTACTGGTAAAAAATGTCGCTGGCGTTGGCAAACCCCACATGGGAGATGGGCTCGTCGTCCACCTGCATGGAGATGCCGTCCAAACAGCGCCCCATGCAAAACGAGGCCTTGAGGGCCACCTTGTCCTCCAACCCCCGCTCCTTGATGATTTCCTGAAAGGTCTTGATGACCTGGTAGGAGCCCTTCATGTGGCAGGAACTGCCCACACAGACTGTCACTGTAACCATCGTCTCTCTGCGCCTCCTCGCGTCAAAATGCCGGCCCCACCGCCCCGCCGGGCAGGGGGGAGGGCATGGCTTCTCTATTTTATCCATTATACACGATTGCGCAGGGCGGGAAAAGGCCGCGTTCCTGCCAAAATCGGGTGGAAAAACTGTCGATAAATGCTATTGAAATGGCGGTATGGCCAGTGTATAATAGATTAGATTGTTAATTCGGTATCAAACAGCCCAACCGCAAACCAAATAAGAGCAGGAGTGAACAAAGGTGAAAACGATGAAATCCATCCGTGTGGTCGTCTGCGTTTGCACCCAGTGCATCATGAATGGCGCCATGGACATCATTGAGTCGGTGGAGAGCCTGAAAAAGCTCAAGTACGAGATGCGCCACGGGGTAAAGATCGAGGTGGAGACCCAGGTCTGCCACACCGAGCACGACCACAGCCAGGTCTGTCCGGTGGTCTTTGTGGACGGCCAGCAGATCGAAAAGGCCACCAACGAAGAGGTCATGACACGCATTTTATCGATTGTGAGGAAGTGATTGCAACGTGAGAGGAGTTTACACACCCGTCACCAAAATTCGCCGCCAGATCTTTACCGAGATCGCCCGGCTCGCCTTTGAGGGGTGGAGCCATGAAAAGGTGGAGGAGCTGCCCTACAAGATCATCTCAGGCGAAATCCCCCAATACCGCGACAGCGTCTTCAAAGAGCGGGCCATCGTCGGCGAGCGGCTGCGGCTGGCCATGGGCCTGCCCCTGCGCGACATCAACGACAACGCCCCCATCTCCAAGGGCCTCAGCGACGACATGCTCATCAACCAGGCCTACGAGCTGCCGCTGATCAACGTCATCCCCTTCGCCTGCAACGCCTGCCCCGAGACCTCCTACATGGTCACCGACAACTGCCGCCACTGCCTGGCCCACCCCTGCGTGTCGGTCTGCCCGGTGTCGGCCATCCAGTTCACCGCCGAGGGGACGGTCATTGACCAGGACAAGTGCCTCAAGTGCGGCCGCTGCAAAGAGGTCTGCCCCTACAGCGCCATCGTCAAGTACGACCGCCCCTGCGCCGCCGCCTGCGGGGTAAAGGCCATCGGCAGCGACCACCTGGGCCGCGCCAAGATCGACTACGACAAGTGCGTGGCCTGCGGCCAGTGCATCGTCTCCTGCCCCTTCGGCGCCATCACCGACAAGTCCCAGCTCTTCCAGCTGGCCACCGCCCTCAAAGAGGGGGTGCCGGTGGTGGCCGAGGTGGCCCCCTCCTTTGTGGGCCAGTTCGGTCCGGCCGCCACCCCCGACAAGGTGAAGGCCGCCCTCAAACTCATCGGCTTTGCCGACGTGGTGGAGGTGGGCTGGGGCGCCGACCGGGGCACCGTAGAAGAGGTGCACCACTACGCCAAGCACGTGGCCACCGGGGAGGCCCGCTTCCTGGCCACCTCCTGCTGCCCGGCCTGGTCGGTCATGGCCAAAAACGAGTTCCCCGAGATCTCCCAGTACCTGTCCCAGGCCTACACCCCCATGGTGGAGACCGCCCGCCACGTCAAAAAGACCCACCCGGACCACAAGGTGGCCTTCATCGGCCCCTGCTCCGCCAAAAAGCTGGAGGCCATGCGCCGCACCATCCGCAGCGACGTGGACTACGTCATCACCTTTGAAGAGTTGATGGGGATGTTCGCCGCCAAGGACGTGGACTTCGGCGAGATCGAGGGCGAGCCCTTCGCCGACGCCGCCCCCGAGGGGCGGGGCTATGCCGTCTCCGGCGGGGTCGCCGGGGCCATCGCCAACGGGGTGCACAAACTCTACCCCGAGGTGGAGGTCAAGATGGACCGGGCCGAGGGCCTGGCCAACTGCAAAAAGATGCTGGCCATCGCCAAGGCAGGCAAGCGCGAGGGCTACCTGATGGAGGGGATGGCCTGTGTCGGCGGCTGTGTCGCCGGTCCCGGCACCCTGCAGCCCATCAACAAGGCCACCGCCGCCGTCAACAAGTTCAAGGCCGAATCCCCCATCGACCTCTTTGAAGGGGAAGGGGAAGAGGACCAGTAGACCCCATCCGGGCAAACGCCCGCCAGCAAGATAGGACCCACTAGAGAGCCGGTTTCCGGGCAGCGCCCGGACCGGCTCTCTTTTTGCGCCCCTTTCCCCTTTCCCCTTTCTCTTTTGCTTCTCCCTCTCCCTCTTCCCCGCCCTCGCCCCTGTCCTTCGCCCCCGTTCCCAAGCGCCCCAAACCCGCCATCCGCCCTTCCCGGCCCCCTCCCCGCCCTGCCAAGCCGGCAACTCCCGCCTGCCGTCGGTATTTTTGGCAGGGGCAGCGCTCCCCTCTCCCACCCCCTCTGCGCCCGGCACACCTCCCCTCGCCGTCCCTCTCCAGGGGTGCGGCGCCGCCCTCTCCCCTCAAATCCCCCCTCCTTCTCGCTCCCCCTGGCCGGGGCGGAGAAGTCTCCCCTCCCCGCCGCCCTCCCGCCAAGGGAAGCGCCGCCTTCCTCTTCCCGCAAGCCGTCCTCCTCCCTCACCCGGCTCCCCCACCCTTCCGAAGCGGCAAACCGCCCGCCTTTTCCGTCAAATCGCGCAAGAATAACTGTAATGTTTGTCTATTTCTTAGGGCAATTGTCCTTCCCCCGGAGGGGGGGAAGCGCCTATACTTGGGGTAAACAGGAGGGGAAACCCCTCCACAACAGTGACAGGAGGAAGGTTCTATGGACAAGCGGAAAGTCATTCTCGACGTGGACACCGGCGCGGACGACGCGGTGGCCATCATGCTGGCCCTGTTGGCCCCCGAGCTGGAGGTCATCGGCATCTGCTCGGTCAACGGCAACCGGGAGGTCCGCCTCACCACCGACAACACCCTGCGGGTGCTCGACCTGCTGGGCCGGGGCGAGGTGCCGGTCTACCGGGGCTGCGAGTACCCCATGGTCTCCACCCTCAAACCGGGGCGGAAGCCCAACATCCCCTGGCGGGAGGGGATGATGACCGGCGTCGAGGCCCTGGTGCACGGCGACCACCTGGAGATCCCCGAGACCGACCTCAAGGAGCAGGAGGAGTGCGCGGTCAGCTACCTGGTGCACGCCCTGAAAAACGCCAAAGAGAAGATCACCCTCATCCCCGTCGGCCCCCTGACCAACATCGGCATGGCCCTGCGGGTGGCGCCGGAGATTGCCGAAAACATCGAGGAGATCATGATCATGGGCGGGGGCTTCCTCACCAACAACTCCTCCGCCGTGTCCGAGTACAACGTCTGGGTCGACCCCGAGGCGGCCGAGATCGTGATGCAGTCGGGCTGCAAGATCACCTGGGTACCCCTGGACGCCACCCACGAGTGCTACCTCACCACCGAGGACGCCGCCGAGATCCGCAAGCTGGGCACCAAGACCGCCGACGCGGTGGCCGCCATCATCGAAAAGCGCACCAAAGGCTACTCCAACGACGTGGACATGAAGGAGTACTCCGGCGCGCCGGTGCACGACGCCCTGGCCGTCTGCGCCCTGCTGGACCCCACCGTCCTCACCGAGGTGGAGGAGGTCAATTGCCACGTGGACATCGCCGCCGGGTATGCCGACGGCCAGACCTGCCTGGACCGGCGGATGCGCACCAACAAGGAGGCGCCCAACTGCCGCTTCGCCATGCACGCCGACCGGGAGAAGTTCCGCTCCATGGTCATCGACATCTTAAAGCTGGCCGACCGCTAGACGCCGGGCCGGACGAGATAAAGGAGGAGACAACACCATGCCCAGAAAAGTGATTTTAGATGTGGACACCGGCACCGACGACGCCGTCGCCATCATCACCGCCCTGCTGGCCCCCGAGCTGGAGGTCATCGGCATCTGCTCGGTCAACGGCAACCGGGAGGTCAAACTCACCACCGACAACACCCTGCGAGTCAAGGCCCTCATGGGCTCCGACGTGCCGGTCTACCGGGGCTGCGAGTACCCCATGGTGGCCACCCTCACCCCCGGCCGCAAGCCCGGCATCCCCCACCGGGAAGGGGAGATGACCGGGGTGCGCTCCCTGGTCCACGGCGACCACCTGCCCCTGCCCGAGACCGACTTGAAGGAGGAGCCGGAGCCCGCCGTCACCTGGCTCATCGACACCCTGCTGCACGCCGAGGAGAAGATCACCCTCATCCCCGTCGGCCCCCTGACCAACATCGGCATGGCCATCCGCGCCGCCCCCCGCATCGTCGAGCACATCGAGGAGATCATAATCATGGGCGGCGGCTACCTGGTCAACAACACCACCCCCATGGCCGAGTACAACGTCTGGGTCGACCCCGAATCGCTGGAGGTGGTGCTCCAGTCCGGCTGCAAGGTGACCCTGGTCCCCCTGGACGCCACCCACGAGTGCTACCTCACGGTGGAGGACGCCGCCGACCTGCGCGCCCTGGGCAACAAAGCAGCCGACGCGGTGGCCACCCTCATCGAACAGCGGACCAAGGGCTACTCGATGGACGCCGACATGAAGGCCTACCAGGGCGCCCCCATCCACGATGCCCTGGCCGTCTGCGCCCTGCTGGACCCCACTGTCCTCACTGACGTCCGCCCGGTCTGCTGCCACGTGGACATCTCCGGCGGGTACGCCGACGGCCAGACCTGCCTGGACCTGCGGGCCCGCATCGACAAGGAGGAGCCCAACTGCTTCTTCGCCTTCCACGCCGACCGGGACAAATTCGCCGCCATGCTCAAAAACATCCTGGCAAGGGGCTGATCCCCCCCTTCCCATCCCCCTTTCAAAATGCGAGAGATCCGGGAACGCCGAAGGGGTTCCCGGATCTCTTTTCTTCTGCGGCCCCGTCTCCCCACCTGGGGACAGACGGCTCAGCCCCCTCCTCCCAGCGCCGCGTTTACAGCCCTTCCAAAACGTGGTAGAATTGTAAAAAACCTACCCCGTCCCCGCACCAGGAAGGAGTCCCAATGAAAAACAAATCGACACGGCTGTGCAGCCTCGCCCTCGCGCTGGTCCTCAGCCTCTCGCCCATGGGGACCGTTTCCACCTGGGCCCAGGGCGAGACCTCCGGGGAGATGACCCTGCTGGACATCAGCCGGGGCCCCATCTCCATCGACATCGATCACATCAGCGGCTACAGCGAAGACGGCGCCCTCATCACCCAGACAAACCCCAACGGCTACCACGTCGTGAGCCGGTGGCTGTCCCGCACCGACAACAAAATCACCGTGGAGGCCGGGGTGCACACCACCCTGGTGGCCGACAACCTCTCCATCCACATCACCGACACCGACAGCGAACACCCCTCCCCCCTGTTTGTCCGCCCCGGGGCGTCGCTCACCCTGATTTTGGAGGGGAAAAATGAATTTTGGGGAGCCGCTTACAACGCCGCCATCGGGGTGCCCCAGGCAGCCGACGGCACCATGGCCGAGCTGGTCATCCAGGGCACCGGCTCCGCCCTCTGCCGGACCGGCAAGCGGGGGGCCGGCATTGGCGGCGGGCAGCGCTGCGGCTACACCGATGGGGCCGGCGTCATCACCATCAACAGCGGCACCATTCAGGCGACCGGCGGAGACTATGGCGGCGGCATCGGCAACGCGGAGTACACCGGTCCCCGCCCCTGCCAGATCACCATCAACGGCGGCGACGTCACCGCCGTCTCCAGCAGCCAGTCCAGCGGCATTGGCGGCGGACGCCCCAAATGGGGGGCCGCGGCGGCAGACATCACCATCAACGGCGGGGTCATTCACGCCCAAAGCCCGGACACGGCCATCCGCGGCAGCTCCCTGCAAATGGGCGGCGGCAACGTCGTCGCCATCTCTTCGAGCGGCGTGGGGAATTGGCAATCCCTCTCCCCCGCCCCCACCGGTGCCGGGGGCGGGTCGGTCCGCCTCGCCTCGGTGCAGCTCGACCCCCTGGATGCCGGCAAGGAGCTGCGCATCACCTGCGGGGGCCGCAGCTACACGGCCCGCAGCGACAGCGGGGCCCGGGTAAACGCCATCCTCTTCGACGGGGAGGGGGACGAGGTGGAGATCGCCAGCCCGTCGGGCAACACCTATTCCGTTGACCTCACCGCTCTCACCTCCCCCAGCGAAATCGTCCAAACACCCTACCAATACCCCCTCCTCACCGTCACCCCCGACGCGGGGCAGCGCTTTTCATACGGGGATGAAATCGTCCCCTCCTTCACCGTCTACCAGGCGGATGGCACCCCTCTCGACCAGGGCGGATCCCTCTTTTCCGGCAACCTGAGCTGCGAGCGTCCCCTTTCCTACCCGCCGGTCAGCGTCTCCATCACCGCCGGGGACCTGCGCCTCGTCTCCCCTTCCCACTGCTTCACCGTCGCCCAGGGCGAAACGCTGCAGATCGACCGGCGGCGCATCCAGGTCACGGCCTCAGACCTGCAGGTCTACGAGGGCCAGTACAACTGCTACAACTACCCCTTTTCCTTTCAGCTCACAGGGGGCAGTCTGGCCCCCGGGGACAAGCTGGAAACCGCCTTTTCCGCCCGGGCCGCGCTGTATGAGGGGCAGAGCGCCTATCCCCAAGGGACCCATCCAAACATACCCCTCTCCTTTTCCAGCGGCTGGTACGACGTCTCCCTCGCGGGGGCGGGCCCCACCCTCACCGTCTTGAAAAACGAATGTCTCTTTGTGCCGGGGGACACCCTCTCCTTCGGCGCCGACGCCGACGGCAACTCCCTGCGCTGGACGGTGGCCGGCGTCGACGACGGCGCCGCCTATCTCTGCTCAGAGAGGGTCTACGAAGACCTCTCCTTCGCGCAGGCGCAGGACTGCCGCCGACGCGTATATCAGTACATTGCAGACCAATTCCCCAGCCTGTACGATCCGAGCTTTATCTTTCAGTGGGATATTTTGAGCAGCGAGATCGCAGCAGTCCTCTTTCCCGCCGGACTGCCGCAGGCCAAAGCCACCGACGCCCAGGGCAATCCCGCCCGCTACTGGATGTTCTGTGAGGGTACACCCCCCTACGCCGACCTCGCCTGTTATGTGGACGAGAGCGGGGCGCTGCAAACGGCCGCCAGCGACCAGCAGACCGCCGGCGTCCGGCTCTTTCTGGCCATCGATCTCACCACCCACACCGTCCCCCTCCTCTCCCCGGCAGCGGGGCTCACCCCCTCCACCACCTACGGCGACATTGCCGCGGGCACCCCGGTGGCGCAGGTGACCGACGGGGCGGTGATGGGCGACCACCAAACCAAGGCCTACACCCTCTCAGACCGGTCCACCCAGGCCGAGCGCTTCACCCTGCAAAGCGACGGCTCGATCGTCGCCAACGAGCGGCTCCCCGCAGGCAGCTACACCCTGTATGTGGAGGCGGAGGACGGGGGGACCGGCTACCGCTCCGAAGGGCGGCTGACCTTCACCGTCAACCCCAAACCGCTGACCATCACCTCCGCGCCCGACATCGCCATCCCCGCCGGGCAGCCGCTGCCAACCATCCCCTACACCTGTGAGGCGGGCGGGCTGCTGCCCGGCGACGCCCTCACCGGTCAGCTCGCCGTCAGCGGGGAGCTGACCCCGGGAGCCCACCCCATCGCCCTGGGCACCCTCAGCGCCGGGCCCAACTATCGCCTGGTGCTGGCGGGGGAGGCGCAGCTCACCGTCCTCGCCCCCCCAGAGGAGTCGCCGGAGGAGGAGACCCCTCCCGAACTCCCGCCAGGGCCCACCCCCGAACCCCTGCCTCCGGCAACGGGAAGCCCCGCCGAAGCGGGCCTCTGGGCGCCGGTCGCCCTGCTGGCCGCAGCGGTGGGTGTCTCTGTCAAAACCCGCCGCAAAACCCGCTAGCCCGTCAAAAGGGGCGCGCCGTCAGCCGTTTTCAGCCTGACAGCGCGCCCCTTTTTGCGCCCGTATCGAACGTTGTCCGGGCCCCGCGCCCGTCCCCCTCTAAAAGGCCAGCTCGCTTTCCCGCCGCCCGATCTCCCCCGTCGAGGAGACCGACCAGTAGACAAACAGCTCCAGCGCCCCGCCGGTGGCGGCCAGCTTGTAGGGCTGCCCAGCAAAGAGGTAGTAGGCGGTGTTCTTGCACAGGGGGAGGATGCGGTCGGGGAGGAGCAGCAGCCCCTCGCCCCCCACCACCAGGGCCATCTCGTCGGCCCCGTCGTTTTGGCAAAAGCCCCCCGCAAAGGCCGCCTCCGGCCCCACCAGCGCCCGGGCCGAGGTGAGGCCGGGGCTCTCGCAGGTCAGGGTGAGCTGGCAGCCCGGGCCCCAGCCGTCCCAGTCCGGCCCCCGGCCCGCCGGCAGCACCCGGTAGCCCCCCTCCTCGCGGTAGGGGACATCCGGTTTCCACTCCCCCCGGCTCTGGCCCAGCTGGCCGGGGTATCGCTCGCTGTCGGTGCCATTGAGTCCCACGCAGAGCTCCAGCCCCTCCCCGCCGGTGCAGAGCAGCCGGTGGGGCTGCCCCTCCCGGTGGAAGAGGCAGTCCCCCGCCGCCACCGGGTGGCTGCTCCCGTCCGGGTAGGAGGCGACCCCCTCCCCCGCGCTCAGGTACTCGATCTCGGCCCGGCGCTCGTGAAAGACATAGCCGGGCAGCTCGGGGGAGCAGACCCCCGGCTCCTGCAGGGCCCGCACCAGGGACATCCGCTCCTCGTCAAAGATCACCTTGCCCAGGTTGCCCGGGTCCACCGGGCAGCCCGAAAAGCTGGGGGCCGCCGCCCACCGGCAGCCGGGCAGGTACTCCCCCCTCACCAGATCCCATCCCCGTTCGCTGTCTACCACCTTGTACAACTGCAACCCTTCCCTTCTCCGCGCGTCTCTGCGGCCGCGCCTCTGCGCCCATTGTACCACCCCCGGCGGCGGGGTTCAATGCCGACCGCGCAGGCGGCAAAAGGGGGGAAGCGCAGGGCGGTTTCCCGCTGCGCTTCCCCCCCGCTGGGGAGTCAATTCATCAGCCGTTTTTGAGGATCTTCTTGAGGGTGGCGGCAAACTTCTCCCGGTCGGCGTGGAAGGCGAAGAGGCAGTTGGCCCCCTCCTTTTCCAGCCGGGCCCGCAGGTCCAAACAGGTCTGCCCGTCGGCGTACCCGCCGGCAATGTCCACGTGGCAGCAGACCGGCCGCAGGTCGGTGAGGATGCTGGGGTCGATGGCCGCGCAGACGGCCAGGGCGTCGTGGACGGGGACCCCGGGGTATCCCTTCATGGCCGGGTCGTCCCGGTAGTCCCGCAGCCACTCGTCCACCAGAAAGGCCACCGCCTCCGCCCCCGGTCCGCCAAAGCCGCGGATCTCGTCGGCGTCCGCCTGGGTGAGGTAGCACTCCATGGTGGCGTCCAGGGGCACCACCGTCACCTTGCAGCCCGACTGCAGCACCACCTCCAGCGCCTCGGGGTCGACCCAGACGTTGTACTCGGTCATGGGGGTGGTGTTTTGAACGCGGTGTCCGCCCCCCATGAGGACGACCTCCTCGATGTGCTCGGCAATGCGGGGGGCCGCCCGCAGGGCCACCGCCAGGTTGGTCAGGGGACCGACGGGGATGAGGGTGATTTTCTCCTCGGCGTGTAGCAGGGTGTCCACCAGCCAGGTGACGGCGGATTCCGGCTCCTCTGTCAGGTCGGTGGCGGGGAAGGGGAGATGGTCCCCCTGGATGCGGGAGCCGGTGGGGCGGATCTGCCCCTCTCGGCGGGGGATGCCCGGCCGCCGCCCGGGGGTGAGGGTGGCCACCAGGGGGTACTCACAGCCCCGGTAGACCGGCACGTCGGCCCCCATCAACGCCTTGACCCGCAGGGTGTTGTCGGTGGTGAGGGCCACCTCCCGGTTGCCGTTGACCGAGCAGATGCCCACGACCTCCAGCTCGGGGGCCAGTAGGGCGGCGATGATGGCGACGGCGTCATCCGGCCCGGTGTCCACATCCAATATCACTTTCTTGGGCAAACGATCGCCTCATTTCACAAAAATCGCCGTTAGGCCTTGACCTTGTTTCTCATCTCATTAAGGGTATCCTGGTCCATGCCGTAGGCAGTCGACACCTTGATTTCGCCGCTGGTGACCTTGCTCTCGCACTCCTTGACGTAGTCCTGCACATCCTGCGGGGTGTTTTGTTTGTAGTAGTCGTTCTCCACCAGGACCACCACCCCTTCGGGGATGCCCCAGGTCTCGTTGGTGCCGTAGAAGTCGGCGCTGCCGTCGCAGGTCTTTTCAATGATGTCGTAAAGGGTGATGTCGTTGCGCTTCATCATCGAGGTGAGGATGACGTCGGCCACCTCGGGCTTGGAGTCGATGAAGAAGTTCCGCTGGTCGGCGTCCACGCCGATGGTCCAGGTGCCCGGGTTGTCGGCCGCGGCCTCAAAGACACCCAGCCCGGCGCCGGCGGCCACCTGGTGGATGACGTCGGCCTTGTTCTGCTGGATCTGCAGCAGGGCCAGCTCCTTGGCCTTGGCGGTGTTCACAAAGTCGCCGATGTAGGAGAAGGCCACCTTGCTGCTGGGGTCGGCGTGCTGGGCGCCCTCGATGTAGCCCACCAGGAAGTCGTTGATGACCGGGGACTCCCGCCCCGCCACATAGCCGATGGTGCCGGTCTTGGAGATTTTGGCCGCCAGGGCCCCGGCCAGGAAATCGCCCTCGTTCTGGGCATAGGTCAGGCAGAAGACGTTGGGGTGGCCCGCCTCCTTGGTGGGGTCGATGTCAAAGCCCACAAACTTCACGTCCGGGTAGTCTTCGGCGTAGCGCTGCACCACCTCCAGCAGCTCGCCGCTGTAAAAGAACACCAAATCAAAGTTCTCGGCCGCGTCCAGCATGGAGGGCTCCATCTTCGACTTGTCGGTGCCGTACTCGATGGTCTTGACCTCCAGCCCAAAGTCCTTGCCGGCCTTGACCAGCCCCTCGTTGGCAATGTCGGAGAAGGACTTGTCCCCCAACATGTCGGTGACGTAGCAGACGCTGGCGATCTTCTTCTCCCCGCCACTGCTGCTCTCGCCGCCCTTGGCGTCCCCCTCGCCCTTTCCACAGCCGGTCAAAACGGCGGACAGCGCCAGCAGGGCAGCCAGTCCAGATGCGATATACTTTCTCACAGGAAAGCCTCCTTTTTTCCCGCGCCGCCCCGGTGGGACGGCTGCGGCTCTTGCTGCTTCCTAAGATAGCCGCCGCCCCCTCCCCTGTCAATAACCCTTCATTTATTTCTACCAAATGGCCACAGGCAGATTTGTTTATTTGTACAAAACTCCTCCTCGCCCCTCCCCACCCTCCCAACCGGTTGTGCGCTCCCCACAAAGCGCACCGGTCATTTTTTCCCTCTCTCCAGGCGGCTTTCCCCTCGCCTCAAATGGTGCACAAAAAAATTGTTTTTCCCTTGTACACCATTTCACAACACCTATTTTTTTCTTCTTTTCAATAGATATTTTTACTATACTTTTCTCCGCACAACGGGCAACTTGTCCAATTTTTCATTTTCTCCCGATCGACGCCTTTCTTCCCCTTTTCACAAAACACCCCACGCTCTCTCCATAAATCCCCCATCCCAACAATTTTGACATCCTCCTCCACCCAAAACGAGAGAGGGCCGGGCGAAATCCGCCCGGCCCTCTCTCGTTGATGGCATGCCCGCCCTCATTTCAATGTCCCCCGCCGGGGGCACCCCATTGCGCTCGCCCCCCTGAACAGAAAGAGCGCAAAGTCACAAAAAACCGCTCCCCGCGTAGCCACCACGGGGAACGGCCTCCCGGATCGCCGGTTTGCCAGGGGCGGCGGGTACCATGTGCCCGCCAAACGCCGCCGCTCACTCAGAGGCGACGCCTGTATGACGCCCGTTCAGGTCCGGCGCAGACCGTCCGTTTCACCGGCGGTTTTGCTTTTTTGCCCTCTTCTCCGCCCATCACCCCAGGGCGGGGTCGTAGTGGGCGCGCTCGCCGCCGATGTACCGGGGCCGGGTGCGGGCGCAGACCAGATTGGCCTGGCCGATGGCCCGCAGGCTCAGACGCACCGGCACCGCCACCGGCTGCAGGTGCATCCCGATGAGGGTGTCGCCGATGTCCATCCCCGCCTGGGCCTGTACCCGCTCCACCGCCACCGGGCGGGAAAACTCCCGGTAGGCCGCGGTGGCAAAGGCGCCCCCCGCCTTGGGCTGGGGGACGGCGTTGACCACCTCCAGCCGGTGGGCGCGGGCGGCCTCCTCCTCCACGATGAGGGCGCGGTTGAGGTGCTCGCAGCACTGAGCCGCCAGATAGACCCCCTGTTTGGAGAGCACCGGGAAGATGCCCTCAAAGAGGGCATCGGCCACCTGGGTGCTGGAAAAGGAGCCGATGGCGTGCCCGGTCACCTCGCTGGAGGAGCAGCCCACCACCAGCAGGTCGCCGGGGCGGAGGGCCGCCGCCTCGCAGAGTTCCCGCGCCGCCCGGCGCGCCTGTTCGGTCAGCTCTGTCAAATCCCATTCCAAAGCCGCCGCCCCCTATCCCTCGTAGTCCATCCGCTCGGGGGTCCAGCCCTCGAGCACCTGGCAGATGGTGCGGGCGTAGGCCTTGGCCTGGTTCAGGTCGTGGTCCAGGTAGTTGCCGCACTCGGGCTTGCTGGCGCCGGGAATCTGGCCCACGAATTCCGAGATGAAGAGGAAGGTCTCCCGCAGCAGGTCCAGCACCTGCTGGCGGCTCATGCTGTCGCGGGCGATAAAGTAAAAGCCGGTGCGGCAGCCCATGGGCCCCACATAGACGACCTCGTCGGAGTGGGCGCTGTTGCGCACATAGGTGGCGAAGAGGTGTTCAAAGGTGTGCAGCCCCGCGTTTTGCAGGTAGATGCCGCCGTTGGGGGTGCACATGCGGATGTCGTAGGTGACGCAGTCCCCGTCGACGCGGGACAGGTACAGCCCCTTTTGCAGCTTGGTGTGGTCGACCTGAAAGCTCTTGATGGTCTTCATCGGTTCTCTCATGTGAACTCCCCCTTTTGTTCTCGTCTGTTTTTACTTACAAAATCAAAATTATTATACCACAAATCGCCCTCTTTCGCAATTTGCCTTCCGCTGTTCCCCTCTCTCCGCCGCGCCGAAATTGCCCGGCCGGTGCGCGCTGCGCCCTAGGCGGGCAGTCGCTTTCCAGGCGGGCGGCATCGGGGAGGGCCGTCGCCTGCCCCTCCCCTCTCGCCCAGGCAAACCAGCACACCTCACAGAAGCAGCCATCCCAACGCCCGTCCGCCCGGTATCCCGCGTAGAAATACCCATTCTCCGTCCGCTCCCCCGGAACCCCGTATCACCCGGGCAATCTGGCACACTGCACAGAAGCAGCCATTCCACCACCTATCCACCCGGCACCCCGCACCGGTCGGACGATCCGGCGCACCGCACAGAAGCAGCCATCCCCCATTCGTCCATCCGGCCTTCCGCGCCGCCTGTACAGACCGCCATTGTGCCGCCGCCGGACAGGGTGCAGCGGCACAACAGGAGCGCCCCGCCGCTATCCTCCCGCTGCGCAGCAGGGCCTCCGCTGGGCGGGCGGCCTGCTAGGACAAAACTTCAGCTCTCCCCTGCGTCCAGAGGAACCACTCCCCCCTTTTCCTCCCACGGCAGAGCCCTTGTAAAGAGAGGGCCCAACAGCACAGGGGGCGAACGCCGCCCCCCGCCGCTGTGACGCGCAGGGGGGGCGGCGTATATACTGTGGTAAACAATCGAGGTGATTGCATGGACGCGATATTGAAAGTGGACCGAGTGTCCCAGACCTATCAGGCGCACAACGGCGAAGTGACTGCCATTGAAAATGTCAGCTTTCAGGTAAAAGAGGGCGAATTTATCAGCATTGTCGGCCCCAGTGGCTGCGGCAAATCGACCCTCCTCTCCATCATAGCGGGGCTGGACCAGCCCACCCACGGCACCGTCTGCATCGAGGGCGAGCCGGTCAGCGGCATCAGCGGGCAGATCGGCTATATGCTGCAAAAGGACAATCTGCTGGACTGGCGCACCATCTGGCGAAACGCCACCCTGGGGCTGGAGATCCGGGGGATGCTCAACGAGGAGAGCCGGGAGCGGACCATGAAGCTCCTAAAGACCTACGAGCTCTACGAATTCCGAAACAAGTACCCCTCGCAGCTCTCGGGGGGGATGCGCCAGCGGGCGGCCCTGATCCGCACCCTGGCGGTCAACCCCCAGATCCTGCTGCTGGACGAGGCCTTCTCGGCCCTGGACTACCAGACCCGGCTCACGGTGACCGACGACATCTACCGCATCCTCAAAAAGGAGGGCAAAACCACCCTGATGGTGACCCACGACATCCCCGAGG
Organism: Bittarella massiliensis (ex Durand et al. 2017); assembly: GCF_009876955.1. Lineage (NCBI taxonomy): Bacteria > Bacillati > Bacillota > Clostridia > Eubacteriales > Oscillospiraceae > Bittarella (ex Durand et al. 2017) > Bittarella massiliensis (ex Durand et al. 2017). The sequence continues at coordinate 31,858 of NZ_WWVY01000008.1, forward strand.
CCATCAGCATGTCCGATCGAATCATCGTCCTCTCGGCCCGGCCCTCGGTGGTCAAGGCGGTGCACCAGGTGGAGTTCGACCAGCCCGGCCTGCCCCCCCTGCAGCGGCGCAACAACCCGCAGTTCAGCCACTACTTCAACCTGATTTGGAAGGAGTTGAACCAATGATGACAACCACTGCGGCCATCTCCAAAGAGCGGGCCGTCTATCTCAAAAAAATTCGGCGCCGGAAGGTGAACATCCGGCTCTGCCAGGTGCTCATCCTGGTTTTTCTTTTGGCCCTGTGGGAGGTGTTGGCCCGCGTCGGCGTCATCGACGCCTTCGTCATGAGCCAGCCGTCCCGCATCGTCAAGACGCTGATGAACGCGTCCAACAACAACCTGGCCCTACATATCGGCGTCACCTGTTACGAGACGCTGATCGGCTTTTTGCTGGGCACCGGGCTGGGGGTGGGGCTGGCGGTCCTGCTCTGGTGGTCCCCCTTTCTCTCCAAAGTCTCCGAGCCCTACCTGGTGGTGCTCAACTCCCTGCCCAAAATCGCCCTGGGTCCGGTCATCATCATCTGGGTGGGGGCGGGCACCCAGGCCATCATCGTCATGGCCCTGGCCATCTCCCTCATCGTCACGGTGATGGAGATGCTGAACGGCTTTCTCAACACCGACAAAGAGACCATCAAGATGGTGCGCACCTTCGGCGCCACCCGCTGGCAGCTCTTCTCCAAGGTGGTCTTTCCCTCCAACCTGCACACCCTCTTCAACTCCCTCAAGGTCAACATCGGCCTCTCGCTGGTGGGGGTCATCGCCGGCGAGTTCTTGGTCTCCAAAGCCGGGCTGGGCTACCTCATCGTCTACGGCGGCCAGGTCTTTCAGATGGATCTGGTGATGACCGGCGTCTTTATCCTGGCGGTGGTGGCGGCCCTGCTCTACCAGTGCGTCGTCCTGCTGGAAAAGTGGGTCGACCGGCGGCTCCAACACACCGCCTAAAGGGGCGGTGCAAGCCCCTCCATCCACCAAACAAACAGCGGCGGGCAGATTTCCTCCAACAAAGGATCTGTCCGCCGCTGCTCTCTTTTCCTTTCACCGGTCGGGGCATCGCCCACACCCCGTCAACGCCCCCCAATGGGGACGCCGCCCCACTTCTCGATAAAGAGCAGAGGAAAGGGCCCGACCGTGCCCAACTGCAAAACGCGCCTCCAGGCCGCACCCTCAAACCACAAATCGGACAGAGGCCCCCTGCGATACAAGCCGTCTCCCCCTTGGCAGGTCAGAGGCCCTTCCTCGCAAACGACGAAAAAGGGGTGGACAGCCCAAAAGGGGACGCCGGTTGGCGTCCCCTTTTCTCTTTGGCCCGCGACGGCGCGGGGCAAACAAGGGCCCTCATCGCAGGCCCAACAACTAAAAGGAGAACTCCGCTCCCCAGTCAAAGTCGCCGCTCTCCTCCACACTGGCCGGCCAGTGGGCGCACCAGCCGGGCACATCCGGAGCCGCCACCCGGTCGAGGCTGGGCAGATAGGGCTTGATGTCGAGCACCGGGCTGCCGTCCTCGGCGTCCAGGTAGTCCAGGACGAGAACGCCCCTCTCCCGGTCTATCTCCAACACCCCCGCGCAGGAGAGGGCGATGGGGTTGGGCCGCCGGGGGGAGCGGGTGGCGAAGGTTCCCAGCAGGGCCGGTCCGTGCCGGTAGGGGGCCTCCTCGGTGCGGCTGGCGCGGGAACGCGCGTCCTCGCAGCCGGAGAACCACCAGAGGATCTGCAGGTGGGAAAAGCCTTCCAGCCCGGCGAGGGCAGGGCGATAGGGCGGCGCCACCTCCAGGCGAAAGGCGCCGCCCTCGGCGCGGACAACGCCGATGGGCGACAGGGTCAGATGGGTTGCATTTTGCACGGTCATTTCCTCCCAATTCGTTTTTGAGCAGCGCCGCTACTGCCAGTATAGCGAAGTGTGGGAACACTACAACCCCTTTTTCAAAAAAACGCCCCTTCCCTTTGCCCCGCGGCGTGCCAAAAGACGGCGGGCGAGACAGCCGACCGCCAAGGTCCGCATCTCCCCCTCACCCAAACGGCGCCCCGTCCACAGCCGGGAAGGGGCGCCGTTTTTCTCTCTAGCGCGGCCGCCGCCTGCCTAGGTAGCGGCAGACCCGGCTGCGGTAGCGGGCGTAGGCCGGGCCAAAGGCGGCGGGGAGAAAGGCCTCCTCCTGCAAGATCTGCAGGTGCAGGAGCACCGCCGCCAGGCAGGAGAGGGCGAGGAGGAGGGGGTTCCAAAAGGCCAGCAGCAGCCCCAGATAGGTCAGGTCAAAACCGAGAAAGGCCGGGTTGCGGCTAAAGCGGTAGATGCCGGCGGTGACCAACTCGGTCTCCCCCTCCCGGGGGATGCCCGCCCGCCAGCTGTCGCGCATGGTGTAGGCCGAGGCGGCAAACACCCCGACCCCCGCGGCCGCCAGCCCCAACCCCAGCCAGCGCAGCCAGGTGGGGGCGCTGTTCCAGTCGGCCAGGGCGCAGGCCGCCTCGGCCAGGGCCACGGCGTAGGTGGTCCCCTTCAGCAGCAACTCGGTCCAGAAAAGCCGCCCCCTCTTGTTCCCCCGGGCCATCTGGTCGGTGCGGATCCCCCGCCTGCGCTGGGCCAGCATCTTGCCCAGGTAGACGCCGTAAAAGGCCGCCAAGATCGCCAGGGCGGCAATTTGAATGGCCATCCCTTCTCCCCCTCTCTCCCGCCCCCGCAGAGGGGCGACCGGCCAAACGCCGGTATTGCCCAACCTTCGCTTCCCCTTCCCCCGCGCCGGGGGCGATTTGCGACAGAGGGCACCGCGGTATCAATATTCGCACTTCCACCCACATACCCGTGTGGGGTGCGACCACAAGCACGAGTTACCCTTTTGCGAAGACGAAAAACTTCAATCCACGCACCCGTGTGGGGTGTACCGCCCCAAACCAGTTGCGCCGGGCCAAGTGCGGCAAAATCCGATCCGCACCCCCCCGCGTGGAGCGAGACTATGGTCTCGGTCAGTTTTTCTTTGTCCACTGTCATTTCAATCCACTCGCTCCGCGCGGGGGCGACGCCTCTCTCCACCATCGCGCCCTTGCTCCCGAAATTGAATCCGTACCCCCGCGCAGGGGATCGCCGAAGGCCCAAGACCCACACCCCGGCACCATGCTATTTCGATTTGCCCCTCCCACGGGAGGAGACAACGCCGGGCGATGGGCGCACCGGCAGTTTGGGTATTTTAACCTCCCCCCCCCGCAGGAGACAGGAACAGCGAAAAGACTTCCACCGCCGGCAAAAGCCCCCCTCCCCCGGCTGGGCGCGCCCCGCCCCCGCACCCCGCCGGCCCCGGCCGCATTCCAGCCGTTTTGCCCGCCCCTCCCGCGGGAGGGGTGAGACCATGGATGCGCAAATTGCCTCCACAGCCCACCGCTTTTTTGACCCACCTACCCCGGGGAAGGAGCGAGCCTCCCTTTCCCAACCACAGGCTTCGCCGGGGTGCCATTTCGACCCACCCGCCCCGCGCAGGGGGACGACCCGCCACCCGCCCGCCAAGCGGCAACCGCGGACATTTCGCTCCGCGTCCCCCCTGAGGGGCGACCGCCTACCCCCTCTTCTCCCGGGGCTTGCGGCGCAGCTTGAGGGTCACCCCCTGGCGGGCGGCAGCCCCCTCCAACAATCCCACCGCCAGCGCGGCCCGCTCCTTGAGGGGCTGCCGGGGCGATGTCTCCTCCCGCAGCCGCGCCAGCGCCCCGCGGATTTCCCCGCACTCCAGCAGGTTGCAGGCCAGGCAGAAAAAGGTCTTGCGCCGGCCGTCGTTGTAGCCGGCCAACAGCTCGTCGAGGGCGGCCCGCCGCTCCTCCTGCTCGGCGCGAAAGGCGGCGGTGCCGATCTCCCGCACCCGCGCCAGGTTTTCCCGCCGGTTGCGGTGGGTGATAAAGGAGTCAAAGGGCTCCGGCTGCGCGTACCGCCGGCAGGGGTACTCGTCGCAGAGGGAGCAGTAGGCCACCCCGCCGTGCTCCCCACTGCAGCGGGCAATGGCGCAGGGCTGGTTGCCCGGCCCCCCGCCGCAGCCGGGACAGTGGCCGCCCAGCTGCATCGGGCAGAGGCCGCAGCACAGCCCGCAGAGGGAGAGGAGCAGGTCCTCTCTGACAAAATCCTTCACGGCGATCGCTCCTTTTTGGCGCCCCGGCGGGCGGATGTCTGTACCAAAAAGGATACTCCCTTTTCCCCAAAAGGACAACCGATCGGTCGATTTTTCCGCCAAAAGGGGAACCCCGGGGCCCATTTTTACATAGACTGCGTCGTAACCCCGCTTCACAAATCCAACAGGAAAGGGAGATACATAGTATGCAGAAAAAAAGCTGGCAAACCCGCACCGCCCGCCTGGCCGCGGGCACCCTGGCGGCCGCCCTGGCGCTGGGCGCCTTCACCGGCTGCGGCGAGAAGAAGGGCGAGGGCGACAAGGCCCTGACCAAGGTCACCGTCAACGAGGTCACCCACTCGGTCTTCTACGCCCCCCAGTACGCCGCCATCAACCTGGGCTTCTTCGAGGAGGAGGGCATCGACATCGACCTGTCGGTCGGCCAGGGCACCGACAAGGTGATGACCGGCGTCCTCTCCGGCTCCATCGACGTCGGCTTCGGCGGGCCGGAAGCCGCCATCTACATCTACAACGAGGGCAAGGAAAACTACAGCCAGATCTTCGCCCAGCTGACCAAGCGGGACGGCTCCTTCCTGGTGGGCCGGGAGAAGGACGACAACTTCAGTTGGTCCAAACTCAAGGGCACCACGCTGCTGCCCGGCCGCAAGGGCGGCGTCCCCTACATGACCCTGGGCCACGTCCTGCGCCAGAACGGCCTCATCCCCGGCACCGACCTGACGCTGGACGACAGCATCCAGTTCTCGGCCATGGCCGGCGCCTTCACCGGCGGCAACGGCGACTATGTCGCCCTCTTCGAGCCCACCGCCTCCATGCTGGAGAAGGAGGGCCGCGGCTACATCGTGGCCTCCATCGGCGAGGAGAGCGGCGAGATCCCCTACACCGCCTACTTTGCCAGCAAGGACTTTATCGAGAAAAACCCCGACCTGGTGCAGCGGTTCACCAACGCCGTCTACAAAGGCCAGCAGTGGGTGCAGAGCCACAGCGCCAAAGAGGTGGCCGAGGCCATCGCCCCCTCCTTTGCCGACACCGACGTGGAGCTTTTGACCACCGTGGTGCAGCACTACAAGGACATCGACGCCTGGTCCACCGACCCGGTGATGGAGCGGGAGTCCTTTGAGCGGCTGCAGGACGTGATGACCGAAGCGGGCGAGCTCAAGCAGAAGGCCGACTACGACAACCTGGTCAACAACACCTTCGCCGAGGCCGCCAAGGCAAACGGCTGACCCCCTCCCCGCCTCTCCCAAGCGCCTTCGCCCCCTGTGGGCGGGGGCGCTTTTCAGTCCCCCGCCCGTCCACTGCCCCCCGCGGCCCTGGGGGGCAACTCCCGCCCGCCCCAGCACAAAGACCGGCCCCCAGAGAGGGCCGGTCTTTGCCGATTGCGGGGAAAACACTCCCCCTATTTTCGCCCCATGAGGGCCAGGTTGGGGGCCAACATCACTCCGCAGGCCAGGGCGCAGAGGAGCAGTCCCCCCGCCGAGACCCGGGCCGAAAGCAGGGCCCAGATGCCCAGCACCAGCCCGGCGGCCCCCGCCAGGGCGGCCAGCAACCGGGTCAACCGGCGCAGGGCCGACAACCGTATCCGCTTCAGGGGAATCCCCTCCTCTCTCCGCTGTATCCCGATGTCCTACTCCAGATTGAGCTTTCTGGAGAGGATGAAGTTGGAGCCCGCGTAGAAGCAGCCGCCGAAAAAGACGTTGAGGCCGATGGAGAGGGCGAAGACCATCCGCAGGAAGCCGGCCATCTGCCCCAGGGGGACGTCGCCGAAGAAGTCCAGCCCGGTGAAGAGGCAGGCGACGAGCAGCGCCACGGTGGAGATGCTCTGGATCACCACGTTGAGGACCAGATAGGCCCCCACCGAGGTGAGGATCCGGTGGCCCCGCCCAAACTGCCCGATGGAGATGGAGAGGTAGCACATGAGGTTTGTCACCACCAGCGAGACCAGGACCGTGAAGAGGGTCCAGAGGAGGAGTTCGCTCATCCCCATCCCCAGTTCGCCCTTCATGGCCACATTGGCCGCCCGCAGCACGTCGGGCAGCTGGCTGATGATGCCGTGCCCGGCCCCCATCAGCAGCAGGGAGCCCACCGCCGCCAGACAGGTGCCCACGCTCCAGACGGTGGAGACCACCGTCTTCGCCAGCAGGTGGGTGCCGGCCTTGACCGGCAAGGTGAACATCAGGTAGCCCTCGTCGCAGATGAGGTTTTTGTAAAAGCGGGAGATCACCACAAAGAAGGAGAGGGCGAATGCCGCCACCATCAGGGCCACATAGGCGAAGATGAGGACCCCCTGGGCGAATTTGAGCACCGGCAGCTTGCCCTGCAGCGTCAGCCCCAGGTTGACCACCCCGCCCATGAGCAGCAGCGCCCCGTACACCGGCAGCAACAGCCGCCCGGTGGCCTTGAACTCGTATTTGATCAGTTTCCCTAACATCTGAATTCCTCCCTGAACAGCTGGTCCACCGATATGCCCCGGCTCGCGCGGATGTCGTCCACCGAGGACTGCAGGACCATCTGGCCGTTTTTGATGAAGACCACCTCGTCGAGCACCTTTTCAATGTCCGAGATCAGGTGGGTGGAGATGAGGACGGTGGCGTTCTCGCTGTAGTTCGAGATGATGGTGTCGAGGATGTAGTCCCGGGCAGCGGGGTCCACCCCGCCGATGGGCTCATCCAGCAGGTAGAGCTCTGCCTCCCGACTCATGACCAAAATCAGCTGCACCTTCTCCTTGGTGCCCTTGGACATGGTCTTGAGCTTGTCTTTGAGGTTGATACCCAGGCGGGCCAGCATATCCCGCGCCTTGGCCTCGTTGAAGTCGGGGTAGAAGTCGGAGAACATCTCCAGAATGCCCTCCACCCGCATCCAGTCGTTGAGGTAGGTGCGCTCGGGCAGGTAGGAGACGATCCGCTTGCTCTCCATCCCCGGGCGGTGTCCCCCCACCAGCAGTTGTCCGGCGGTGGGGGTCAACAGCCCGCTGACCAGTTTGATAAAGGTGGTCTTGCCGCTGCCGTTGGGCCCCAAAAGCCCCACGATCTTCCCCCGGGGGATCTCCAGGGTCAGCCCGTTGAGGGCCAACTTGTAGCTGTAGCGCTTTTGCAGCCCTTGACAGCTGATAATGGCGTCTCTGTTCATCTCACTCCATCTCCTTTTCCGCCCGCTCCAACAGGGCGATGACGTCCTGCCGGGAAAGGCCCATCTCACTCATCTTCTTCAAAAATATCTGCACCTGCTCGGCGGCCAACTGCTCTTTCATCTGTTCCAGCCTCTCTCTGTCGTCGGTGATGAACCGGCCTGCCGTGCGCTGGGCATACACCAGACCTAGCCGCTCCAACTCCCCCAGGGCCTTTTGCATGGTGTTGGGGTTGACCGCCGCCTCGGCGGCCAGGTCCCGCACCGAGGGGAGCTTGCCCCCCGGCGGGTAGACGCCGGTCAGGATCTGCTGCTGTAAGGTCTCCACCAGCTGCAGGTAGATCGGCCGGTCACTCTCGATTTTCCACATATCCCCGCTCCTTTCCGCCCATTGTACCATTGTACTAAGTCATTAATACAATAATACACCCTTGTGGATCGTCTGTCAACCTCTGGGCAAAATCATTTTTCGGGAGGTCGTCCATCCAACCTCCCCCCTCCCATCCCGGCAGGCACTCCCCGCCAAACCAATCTTCCATCCCCTTCCCGCCGAAGCCTCCCCAGTGCCCCTTCGCCAGCACAGAGAGGACTGCAAGGTCGCGCTGATCGCCCCGCCGCGGCCCACCTTAAAGAAGGCGGAGACGGAAAGGACCGCCCGATCCGAGGCGATCGCTCAAGCGCCACAGAGAAAGGGGTGAACAGGTATCTCCACAGGCGATATGCCGCCTCGGGAGGAAGGGCTGGGGGAGCGACCGGCGCCGGACGCCCAGCCAGCCCTTCCCGGCCTCTCGCGCACCCTGTACCGCAGCCAAGGGGGGCCATCTTTCTTCTTTTTCACCCCGCGCCTCCCTGCCGTCCACAGCCGGGCTGCACTCTCTCCAAACGGCCGCGGCAACTTCGCGCATCGCCGCCCCGTCCCCCGCCCTTCCCCGCAAACAGGTATAAAAAAGGACCCCGCCCATGGGGGCGGGATCCTTTTAAAGGGCGATCTTGCCGCCGCTCACCGCGCCGGCTCCTGGGGCGGGTGGGAGAGGTCCCAGTCGATGCCCTGGCCGTAGTGCTGCTGCAAAAAGGCGTTGGCCTTGGAGAAGTGGCGGCAGCCGAAAAATCCCCGGAAGGCCGAGAGGGGGCTGGGGTGGGGGGCCTGCAGGATCAGGTGCTGGGGCCCCTTGATGAGGGGCACCTTGGAGCGGGCGTCGGCCCCCCAGAGCAGAAAGACCATGGGCGCTTCCCTCTCCCCCAGCTTTTCGATCACCGCGTCGGTGAACTGCTGCCAGCCCAGGGCCCGGTGGGACCCCGCCTGCCCCCTGCGCACGGTGAGGCTGCTGTTCAAGAGGAAGACCCCCTGCTCTGCCCAGGGGCCCAGGTAGCCGCTGGTCGAGGGGGGGATGTCCAGGTCGTTCCAGAGCTCCTGATAGATGTTTTGCAAAGACGGGGGCAGCGGCACGCCGGGGGGGACCGAGAAGCTCATCCCCATGGCCTGGCCCGGGCCGTGGTAAGGGTCCTGCCCCAGCAGGACCACCCGCACCCGCTGGTAGGGGGTCATCAAAAAGGCGCGAAAGACGCTCCCCTGCGGTGGGTAGACGGTGGCGGTGCGGTACTCCTGCCGCACCCGCCGCACAAGCTCCCCAAAATAGGGCTTGGCAAACTCCTCCTTCAACACCTGGCTCCAATCGCCCAACTTTTCGTACACCGGTGTCCCTCCCCCTCTCCCGGCCCCACGACCCGGGCCGGCTGCGCTTTTCTGACCCCTATCTTACCACAGGGGCGGCGGGGCTGTCCATTCCCCGCCGCCGGCGATTGTTAAGAGAACCTTCATAAAAACGCCCGGGCCGCCGTTTGCCTTTTTGCAGAAAATGTCGTATACTAGTTGCCATGTGTAAACCCTGTATCGCGCAAACAAGGAGGTACAGCAGATGGCAAAACCCATTCGCGGAGACGATCCGTTTAATATCTTGGACCTAGACGACATCCCCAAGCCGGGGCGGGACATCCCGGCCCGCCCCGCCCCTCGCCCCCACTCCCCCAACCTGTTGGAGGAGGACGAGGTCCTCTCCGGCGCCGGCAAGGGCGAGGAGAAAAAGGGAGCCGCCCCCCGCCGCGCAGCCGGCCAGGGGCCAAAGCAGGGGCAAGGGCAAGGGCAGGAAACGAACAGAGATGGAAGGGAGGCGTCCACCATGGGCAAGAAGGAGCCGAAACGAAAGAAAAACGGCAAGAAAAAGATGAAGCTCTGGGTCAAGATCCTCATCCCCGTGCTGGTGGTACTGGGGATCGTGGGGGGCACCGCCGCCTACATCCTGATGGACATCGCCGGCAGCTACGACCCGGTGGAGCTCAACGAGGCCGAGCTGGGCTTTGACTCGGTGATCGACAAAAACGTCAAGAACATCGCCCTCTTCGGCATCGACAGCCGCAACGGCCTCCTGGACAAGGGCACCCGCTCCGACTCCATCATCATCCTCTCCATCGACAAAAACCACAACAAGGTCAAGCTCTCCTCCATCATGCGGGACGCCTATGTCAACATCCCCGGCCGGGGGATGGACAAGATCACCCACGCCTATGCCTTCGGCGGGGCCGAGCTGGCCATCCGCACCCTCAACGAAAACTTCGATCTGGACATCACCGACTTCGCCACCGTGGACTTTGCCAACATGGCTGAGATCGTGGACGCCGTCGGCGGGGTGACCATCGATGTGAAGGACAACGAGGTGGACAATCTCAACACTAGTGTCAGAGAGCAGGCTGCGGCCACCGGGAAACCGGCAGCATACGTGAAATCGAGCGGCACCCAGACCCTCAACGGCATCCAGGCAGTCGCCTACTCCCGCATCCGCTATGTGGGCAACGGCGACTTCGAGCGGACCGAGCGGCAGCGCACCGTCCTGATGCAGCTGTTCAACAAGGCCCTGGCCATGAATCCCACCAAATACCCCCAGTTGGCCAAAGACCTGCTCGGCCTCACCAAGACCTCCCTCGACTTCGGCACCCTGATGGGCTACGCCCCTCTGGCCCTGCAAAAGCCCACCATGGTGACCACCCGCTTCCCCACCGATTCGGACTACAAGGGGGAGATGATCAACGGCACCTACTACATGACCTTTGACGACGCGGTCACCACCCAGAAACTGCACGACTTCATCTACAACGACATCCTGCCCAGCTAAGGGCATTTTGCAAAACGGCGCTCTCCTCACCGCCCGGCGGCGGCAAAGGGGAGCGCCGTTTTGTATCCTGCTTTCAGCGGACACCCCCTCCCTCGGCATAGGGCGCGGCCATTCTGCCCATCTTATCTGCAAAAGGAGTGATTTCTCATGTCGCAACCGACCGTGCTCTTCACCCTCTCCTACGGGGATGAGGCCTTTGCCCGGGTGGAGAAGCTGGGCTACAGGGTCCTCTACATCGACGAAAAGCGGCTCCCCGAAGCGGCGGCCCCCCTGGCCATAGCCGCCCGGGAGGCCGAGGTGCTGGTGGGGTACAACCCCTTCCCCCACCTCTCCCTGGCCGACTGCCCCCAGCTGCGGCTCATCCAGCTGGTGAGCGTGGGCTTTGACCACCTGCCCCGGCGGGAAATCGAGTCCCGCGGCATCGCGGTGGCCCACAACGCGGGGCAGACCAAGATCCCCGTCAGCGAGTGGGTCCTCTTTCAGCTGCTGGAAATCTTTAAAAACGCCCGCCTCTTCCTGCACCAGCAGACGGAACACCGCTGGCAGGTGCAGACGGACATCCTGGAGCTCTGGGGGAAGACCGTCCTCTTTTTGGGGGCGGGGAACATCGCCAGCGAGACCGCCAAGAGGTGTAAGGCCTTCGGCTGCACCACCCTGGCAGTCAGCCGCAGCGGCCGCCCGGCGGAGGGGATCGACCAGGTCTCCCCCATCGGCCGGCTGGAGGCCCTTCTCCCCCAGGCGGACGCCCTGGTCTGCACCCTGCCCGCCACCCCCGAGACCCACCACCTGCTAAACGGGCCCCTGCTGCAAAAGACCAAGCCGGGCTGCGCCCTGGTCAACGTCTCCCGCGGCTCGGTCATCGACACCCAGGCCCTGACCCTTCTCGCCGCACAGCACCACTTCCGCGGGGTGGCCCTGGACGTGTTCGAGGAGGAGCCGCTGGGGGCGGACAGCCCTCTCTGGGACCTGCCGGGGATCTACATCACCCCCCACAACGCCATCTTCTCGGACAACTGCGACGGCCGCATCTTCGAGATGGTCTGCCAAAACCTGAAGGCCTACGCAAAGGGGGAGCCCCTGACCGATCTGGTGGACTTCTCGCGGGGCTACTGATCCCAAAAGGGCGCGTCCGATCGGGGGCGTGCCCTTTTTTGCCGCCCCCCGCTTTACAAAGGGACCCGTAGGCGCTATGATGGGGGCTGACAAGCAGTGGAGAGGGGGCGCAGCGATGGGCGCGCGGGGAAGGATGTTGGCGGCGATGGCCGTCTTTGGCAGCATTGGCGCCTTTGTGCGGGCCATCCCCCTGCCCTCGGCGGAGATCGCCCTCTGGCGGGCGGTGATCGCCACGGTCGCCATCGGGGCGGTGCTGCTGGTGCGGCGGCGCCCCCTCCCGCTGGCGCAGATCAAGGGGGAGCTGCCCCGGCTCCTCCTTTCCGGGGCGGCCATGGGATCAAACTGGATCCTGCTCTTTGCCGCCTACCGCTACACCTCGGTCTCGGTGGCGACCTTGAGCTACTACTTCGCCCCCTCCCTGGTGGTGCTGGCCTCCGCCCTCCTCTTTCGGGAGCGGCTGACCGCCCGCAAAGGGGTCTGCTTTCTCCTGGCCACCGGGGGGATGGCGCTGGTCATCGGCACACAGGGCCGTGGCGCAGGCGCGAACGACCGGCTGGGCATCGCCCTGGGACTGGGGGCCGCCGTGCTCTACGCGGCGGTGATCCTGCTCAACAAGGGCATCCGCTCGGTGAGCGGGGTGGACCGGACCCTGGTGCAGTTCGCCGCGGCCATCCTGGTGCTGACGCCCTACCAGCTCCTCAGCGGGGGCTTTCACCTGGGCGCGCTGGACCCCACCGGCTGGGCGGCACTGCTGGCGGTGGGGTTGGTGCACACCGGGGCGGCCTACTGCCTCTACTTCTCGGCCCTCAAGGAGCTGCCGGGCCAGACCGCCGCCCTCTTAAGCTATCTGGACCCCCTGGTGGCGGTGGGGGTGTCGGCCCTCTGGCTGGGGGAGGCCATCGGCCCCTGGCAGCTGGTCGGGGGCGCAGCGGTGCTGGTCTGCTCCTTTCTCAGCGAACTGGGCGGAGGCGGGGGCAAGGCCGAAGGCGAGGGCGAGGGCAAGGGCGAGGGTGGGGCCGAAGCCCACTGACGCGCCCGAGCGGGATGCAACCGGCTCCCCCTGCCCCCTCTAGACGACTCCATCCCATACACCCCCACAGGGCATGACTAGCTCCCCCCACTCTCCAAAGCGACTACACCGCACGCGTCCCCGCAGGACGCGACTGGCTTCTCCCGCCCCCTCTGAGACGACTACACTACACACACCCGCAGGACACGACCATCTCCCCCGCTCTCTCTAGGCGACTATACCCCATACGCCCCCGCAGGACGCGACTGGTTTCTCTCACCCCCTCTGAGACGACTACACCACACACACCCGCAGGGTGCGACCGCGCACCTCGGCGGCGATTTTGGCGGCAGAAAACACTCCAAAGCCGCGCGCTCCCACATTTGAACCAAAGCCACCGGTAAAACAGATGGTATCCTCTCCCCCGAAAAGGGCACTGCCCAGGCCCCACCCCCAAAGGGCATCGAGATTTTAGGGTTGCCGTTCACCCGCTGCCACCGGCAAACCGGCAGTCCAAGGCACCACATCGCATCCCCATCCCTCAAGAGGGCCCTTCTTCTTGCCCTTTCATCGCCCACCCTCTCAGAAAATCTTATGCCAAATCCAATTCGCATTTATTCTAAAATTATAACTTTTTGGCATTTCATCCACAACGAAAAAAGGGACCCGTCGGAGCGAACCCGACAGGTCCCTTTTCATTTTTTGTCTCTCACTGGCTGTTGCTGCTCATAAAGGGCGCCAGGGCGCCGGCAAACCCGCTGACCGGCATGGTCTGCAGGGTGACCTTGCCCGGCCCGGTGATGACGGTGTTGAAGAGCCCCTCCCCACCAAAGAGGACGTTTTTGACCCCTTTGACCGACTGGATGTCCAGCGAGCAGGTCTCGCTCATCATGGCCAGGTTGCCGGTATCCACAATGATGGACTGGCCGGGCCCCAGCTCGTACTCCACCGCGTAGCCGTCGATCTCCACAAAGGCCATGCCGGAGCCGGAGAGCTTCTGCATGATAAAGCCCTCGCCGCCGAAGAAGCCGGCGCCCAACTTTTTCTTGAAGTGCACCGACAGCTCCACCCCCGACTCAGAGGCCAGAAAGCCGGACTTCTGCACGATCATGCTGTTGCCCGGGGTGATCGGCACCGCGCGGATGGAACCGGGGAAGCTGGAGGCAAAGGCGATCATCCCCGCGCCGCCCTGGGCGGTGTAGCGGTTTTGAAACATGGCCTCACCGGCAAACATCCGCCCAAAGGCCTTGCCCAGCCCACCGCCGGAGGTGGTCTCCATCTTCATGTTGGGGCTCATCCAGCTCATGGAGCCCCGCTCGGTAATCATGGTCTCCCCCGGCTGCAGGTCACAGACCACCACCGGCAGGGGCTCCCCTACGATCTTATACTGCATTCACATCTCCTCCTCTGTATCGGGGGTGGCGGCCCGGAGGCGCGACTCCCCTTTTCTTGAGTATATCTGTTTAGAGGGCGAAGGGCAACTGTTTTCCGCGCCTGCCCAAGGGCCGACACCGATTCAACAGCAAGCCGTCCCCGGCCTTTGGTTGGCCGGAGACGGCTTGTCGTTTCGGAACAGAGTGGGAAGCCTACTCCCCCATGATCCGCTTGCGCTCGTTGCGGTAGAAGCGCTCGGTGGCCGGGTCCAGGGGGCGGGGGTTGTCGGGGCGCGCCTGGGGGATGGGGGGCTGCGAAATGGGGCGGTCCTCCTCGGTCTTGGCGCAGCCGCAGTGGGGGCGGAAACTGTTGTCCTCGAAGGTGTTGTCCTCGCAGGGGAGGTGCTTTCCACAGCGCCCATTTAAGTTGTAGGAGCAGTCCCGCTCGTCACAGTAGATGCGGGGGTAGCAGATGTAGCTGCAATCGCAGCAGGCGCCGCAGACATAGGGCCTGTCTTCGCCCGCTTCGCCGTGACAGAGGCAGCCGCTGGTGCTGCTGGTCTCCACCGATTCCCCGTCGGTGCCACCGCTGTACCCGCCGGCGCCGACGCAGCCGCCGCCCTCGCTGCGGCCGCAGCCGTTGTAGGCGTTGCCCGGCTCGCCACCGGCGTCGCAGCCGCAGCCGGTCTCATTTCCGCACCCCTCGTCACAGTGGGGGCAGCAGCTGGTGCAGCCGGTGTCGCCGCCACAGCCGCAACCGCCGCCGGTGCCGCCGGTATTGCCGCCCGTTCCGCCGGTACCGCCGGTGCCGCCGCAGGTACAGGTGCAGACACACCCGCAACCGCAGCCGGTCTCCCCGCCGGTGGCGCCGGTGTCACAGCCGGTGGCGTCGTCGCCGCAGCAGAGGGCGTCGCAGTCACAGTACTCGCTGCACAGGCAGTGCTGTTCGCAGTCGCAGTCGGAACACCCGCTGGGCTGACCGCCGCTGCACCCACAACCACAGCCACAGCCGCAGCCGGCATCCTCACCGCCGGCCTGGCCGCTGCAGCGGCAGAAGGAGGCGCAGTCGCAGTACTGGCTGCAATCGCAGCACTCGTCGCAGGTACAGCCGCTCTCACAGCCACTGCCGCCGGTCTCCCCGCCGGTGCCGCCGGTCTCATCGCTGCAGTGGCAGACGCCGTTTGCGTCCCAGTAGCCGTGGCAGTACCCGTTTTCATCCAGGCAGTCGCCGCCGGTCCCACCCGTTTCGCCGCCGGTGCCTCCGGTCTCTTCGCTGCAGTGTCAGACGCCGTTTGCGTCCCAATAGCCGTTGCAGTACCCGTTTGCGTCCAGGCAGTCACCGCCGGTCTCCCCGCCGGTCCCACCCGTCTCGCCGCCGGTTTCGCCTCCGGTGCCGCCGGTCTCGTCGCCGCAGTGGCAGACGCCGTTTGCGTCCCAGTAGCCGTGGCAGTACCCCTTTTCATCCAAGCAGTCGCCGCCGGTCTCCCCGCCGGTGCCGCCCGTTTCGCCGCCGGTGGGGCAGCCGCACCCACAGCCACAGCCGCAGGAAGATGCCGCGGGAACGGCCTCCGGGACCTCGGCTTCCCCTCTCGGAGCGGATTGGGCGGACTCCGCCTCCTTCGCCTGCGGGGCTTCCGGCGCCAGTTCCCGGGCCGAGTAGTAGCGGTCGAACCCGGCCTCGTCGGCAGGGCGGTCCGCCTCTTTCAAAATGTCGTCGAGCTCCTTGTCGGCAGCCCGCTTGTAGAAGCGGTCCCGGTCGCCAAAGCTCTTGATCTCATCGTACACGCTCAACAAGAGTGAGCGCATCTTCCCGCCCTGCCCCGGGTGGCGGACGGGACTCTCTCCGGCCAGGGCATAGGCCAGCGCAGGTCTCTGGAAAAACGGAATCATAGCAATCACCTTTTTCAAAGATTGGGGTTCACTCCCTGCCCGTAGTCTATTCACATCCGCCCGCCGCGGTTCCCCCTGAAAAGGGGGCAAAAGGGGGGGCGCCCCTCCTCCTTTTCGCTTGGCGGCGCCGTTTGTAGTTCTTTTGAAACCTTTGTTTCCATTTTGTAATCTGTTGTAACCAATTCTTCACTTGATTGTAAGCGGCCAGTAGTTTTATTTCCGCGGCGATGTAGTATACTGAAAGTACAGAAGAAAAGACGAGCGGCACAGCCGCCGGTTTCAAAGGAGGTCGCGAAGATGAAAAAGTTGATTGGTCTGCTCACAGCGCTGTTGGTGATCGGCTCGCTGGTCGCCATTGCGGGGGATAAGCCGGCTGACCGCTTTTACTCTGGCGGCAGCCAGATGACATCTGCCTGCGACCTGCGGATCTAGCACCCCATTTTTCCATACCTGACCCAGCGGGAGGGAGTCGGCGCGCGCCGCTCCCTCCCGCTTTTTCCTCCACCTGTCCCGGCCGCGGCGGGCGGACGGCCCTTGCCAAGTGAAAATTTTGTGGTATACTCGTAAGGAGAGCGCGGGCGCCTGCCCCGCCGGTTGAAACAGCGAGGTGTACCTTTTGAAGTCCAAACAATTTATCATATCCATGGCCCTGCTGGGCGCCATCCTCATCGCCTCGGCGGGGGGGCTGCTGTTCAAGCCCAGCCAGTACGAGGGGCTGATGGTGGTGGTGGAGTACGACAACAAAAACGTCCTGGAGATCCCCCTCAACGGGGAGCCGGCCACCTTCACCGTCAAGGGCAACAACATGGAGCAGCTCGACGAGAACGGCGAGCCCATCCTCAATGAAGACGGTTCCACCAAGACCTCCAACGTGGCCACCCTGGTGCGGGATGAAAACGGCGTCAAGTTCGTCGATTCCAAGTGTCCCGACCATCTGTGCGAGCAGTACGGCTACATCAACAAGGTCGGGGAGTCGGCCATCTGCATGCCGGCGCTTTTGTCTGCTACCGTCGTAGAAGAGTAAAATAGGAGAACGGACCCGCGGGAGACCGCGGCGGCCGTTCTCTTTTTTTGCGGGCTTTTGCAGCCCGCACCAACCCCGCCCCGGCAAACCGAGGGCGGTAGAACAGGAGGATACAAGAAGATGAAACAAGCGGCAAAACAGATCCGCAGCGTCGGGGTGGTGGTGCTGGGCAACGCCATTTTGACCTTTGCCATCGCGGCCTTTGTGCTGCCAAACCGGCTGATCTCCGGCGGGGTCACCGGCATCGCCCTGGTGTTTGAACATTTTTTCGCAATGGATGTGAGCGCCGGGGTGGCGGTGGCCAACGGGGTGCTCTTCCTCGCCGGCGCGGTGGTGCTGGGGAAGAAATTCGCCCTCACCACCCTGCTCTCCACCGTCCTCTACCCGGTCTTTCTCTCCCTCTTCCGGCAGCTGGATGTTCTGCAACATCTGACCCAGGACACCCTGCTGGCCGCCCTCTACGCCGGCATCCTCATGGGCGCGGGGATGGGGCTGGTCATCCGCGAGGGCTCCTCCACCGGGGGGATGGACATCCCCCGCTGATCCTCAACAAGTACTTCGGCTGGTCGGTGCCGGCCCTCATCTACGTCTTCGACACCGCCATCCTCCTCACCCAGGTGTTCTTCTCCACCAGCGAACAGGTGCTCTACGGCATCGCGGTGGTGCTGGTGACCTCTTTGGTGATGGACCGGGTGATGGTGATGGGCAAAAACCAGACCCAGGTGACCATCATCACCCCCCGCTACGAGGAGGTGGCCCAGGCGGTGCAGGAGAAGCTGGACCGGGGCTGCACCTTCCTCGAGACGGTGTCGGGCCACCTCCACCGCCCCGGCCGGGCGGTGATGACGGTGATCTCCCAGCGGGAGCTGGCCGCCCTGAACAAATTGGTGCAGGGGATCGACGGAGAGGCCTTTTTGGTCATCAGCAAGGTCAACGAGGTGCGGGGCCGCGGCTTCTCCATGGGCAAGCGGCACACCGCGGCCGTCTCCGACCAGGCGGCGCGGGGGTAGCCCCTCCCTCCCGGGGGACCGCCCTTTTGGGCACAGAAAAAACCGCCTGCAGTGGGGGCTGCAAGCGGCCTTTTCTAAAAGAGGAGTTATATGAAACAAAAGATGAGAGGATATCGAGTGTCGTCAGGTTTTCCCTGTGCTTATAGAATACCCCATCCCCGCCCCCATTTATACCGGTAGCGGGTAAACAAATTGTTGCCGTTTTGTGACAGAGCGGCCCCCGCTTCCCCGTTTGTCCAAACGCCGTTCACATTTGGCCCGGTTGCCTTTGCCCGGCGGTTGTGGCATACTGGGAGGGCGAGAAAAAAGGGGGGAGAAGGTTGTTTTCTGCAACACAGGAGCACTTTGTCGGGGAGACCTTTTTGGAGGAGGACCTCTCCGACCTGGCGCTGGAGGGGCTGACCTTTGAAAACTGCACCTTTCAGTCCTCCAAGATGGACTGTCTGCAGGCGGTGCGCTGCCAGTTTGTAAACTGCGCCTTTCAGTTTTGCCAGTTGGACGGGGTCAGCTTTACCCGCTGCGCCTTCACCGGCTGCAAGTTTCGGGAGTGCGGCCTCTTCGGGGCTCTGTTTGCCCAGTGCAAATGCATGGGCGGCAGCTTTGTGGGCTGCAACCTGTCCGGCCTCGCCCTGCAGGGGGGCAACTTCAGCTACACCGCCCTGCAGGGGGCGGGCTTTCGCAACCAGGACCTGCGGGGGATCAACTTCGAGCGGGCCGACCTGCGGGAGTGCGACCTGCGGGGGGCCGACCTGCGGGAGTGCAACCTGACCCTCTGCTACCTGCAGGGGGCCAAACTGCAGGACTGCGACCTGCGGGGCGCCCGCATCGACGGGGTGGACCTGCGCGCCTGCAAGATGAAAAACACCAAGCTGGACCTGGAACAGGCGGTGGTGATCGCCGAGTCCCTGGGCGGCGTGGTGCGCTAGGGGGAGAAAACGCGATGACAGAGAGAGAAAAGATGCTCTCCGGGCGGCTCTATCGGGCCGACGACCCGGAGCTCACGGCCATGCACCGGCGGGCGCGGGCGCTGGTGGCCCGCTTCAACGCCCTGCCCGCAGAGGACGACGACGGCCGCCGGGCGGTGCTGCGGGAACTGCTGGGGGCCCAGGGGGAACACTGCGCCATCGAGCCGCCCTTTCACTGCGACTACGGCTGTTTTTTGCGGGTGGGGGAGAACTTTTACGCCAACGCCGGACTCACCGTCCTCGACTGCGCGGCGGTGACCATCGGGCGGGACGTCCTCATCGGCCCCCGCGTGGGGCTCTTCGCCGCCGGGCACCCGGTGGACCCCGGCCTGCGCCGGCAGGGGGTGGAGTACGCCTTTCCCATCACCATCGGCGACGGGGTCTGGATCGGCGGCAACACCGTGGTCAACCCCGGGGTGACCATCGGCGAGCACACGGTGGTCGGCTCGGGCAGCGTGGTCACCAAGGACCTGCCCGCCGGGGTGGTGGCCGCCGGCAACCCCTGCCGGGTGCTCCGCCCCATCGGCCCCCAGGACAGGGACTTCTACTTTAGAGGCAGGCCGGTAAAGGAGGAGGGGTAGCCCCCTCCCCCACCGGCAGACGGAAAAAAGGGCCCCCGGCCAGTTTGGTCGAGGGCCCTTTTTGGGTGGGGCGGGAACTACCCTTCCAGCCCCAGCTTTTTGATGGCGTCCTCCCTCATCTTGTACTTGAGGATCTTGCCGGCCACGTTCATGGGGAAACCGTCCACAAAGTCGATGTAGCGGGGGACCTTGTGGTGGGCCATCTGCGCGGCGATGAAGCCGCGCATCTCCTCCTCGCCCATCTGCTCCCCCTCCTTGAGGACGATGCAGGCCATGATCTCCTCGCCGTAACGCGGGTCGGGCACCCCGATCACCTGCACGTCCTGCACCTTGGGGTGGGTGAAGATGAACTCTTCGATCTCCCGGGGATAGATGTTCTCCCCCCCGCGGATGATCATGTCCTTGAGGCGGCCGGTGATCTGGTAGTTGCCGCTCCCGTCCCGGCAGGCCAGGTCGCCGGTGTGGAGCCAGCCCTCGCCGTCGATGGCGGCGGCGGTGGCGCCGGGCATCTTGTAGTAGCCCTTCATGATGTTGTAGCCCCGGGCCACAAACTCGCCGGTGACCCCGTCGGGGCACGCCTCCCCAGTCTCGGGGTCGACGATGCGGCACTCCACGTTGGCAAAGGCGCTGCCCACCGTCTCGGTGCGCACCTCCAGCGAGTCGGTGTAGCTGGACATGGTGCAGCCGGGCGAGGCCTCCGTCTGGCCGTAGACGCTGACGATCTGGCGCATGTTCATCACCTCGGCGGCCTGCTTCATCAGGTCCGCCGGGCAGTTGGAGCCGGCCATGATGCCGGTGCGGATGTGGGAGAAGTCGGTCTTTTCAAAGTCCTCGTGCTGCATCATGGCGATGAACATGGTGGGCACCCCGTTGAAGCAGGTGATCTTCTCCCCGTTCACACAGGAGAGGGCCGGCTTGGGGGAGAAGTAGGGCAGCGGGTACATGGTGGCCCCGTGGGTCATGGAGGCGGTCATGGACAGCACCATCCCAAAGCAGTGGAACATGGGCACCTGGATCATCATCCGGTCGGCGGTGGAGAGGTCCATCCGGTCGCCGATGTACTTGCCGTTGTTGACCACGTTGTAGTGGGTGAGCATGACCCCCTTGGGGAAGCCGGTGGTGCCGGAGGTGTACTGCATGTTGCAGACGTCGCCGGTGTCCACCCGCGCGGCCAGGCGGTAGACCTCCTGCAAAGGGACGGCGCTCGCCCGCTGCAGCGCCTCCTCCCAGGTGAGACAGCCGGGCAGCTTGCAGCCCACGGTGATGACGTTGCGCAAAAAGGGCAGGCGCTGGGCGTGCAGGGGCTCGCCGGGACGGGTCTTTTCCAGCTCGGGGCAGAGCTGCTGGACGATCTCGGTGTAGTGGGAGTCGCGGTACCCGTCCACCATGATGAGGGTGTGGGTGTCCGACTGGCGCAGCAGGTACTCGGCCTCGTGGCTCTTGTAGGCGGTGTTCATCGACACCAGCACCGCCCCGATCTTGGTCACCGCCCAGAAGGAGATGAACCACTGGGGGATGTTGGTGGCCCAGATGGCCACGTGGCTGCCCGGCCCCACCCCCAGGGAGATGAGGGCGCGGCAGAAGCGGTCCACGTCGTCCCGGAACTGGGTGTAGGTGCGGGTGTAGTCGAGGGTGGTGTAGACAAAGGCGTACTGGTCGGGGAACTCCTCCACCATCCGGTCGAGCACCTGGGAGAAGGTCAGGTCCACCAGATCGTCCTTCTTCCAGACGTAGTGGCCGGTGTGGGCGTCGTTTTGGTAGAGGTGGCGGCGGGCCCGGGAGGGGCTGCCAAAACGCTCCATATAGGTGACAAAGTGGGTGAAGATGACCTCCATCTCGGTGAGTTCCATCATCCAGCGGGGGTCCCACTCCAGGGAGAGGTAGCCGTCGTAGTTGATGGAAGCCAGGGCCCCCATCATCTCCTCCACCGGCAGCGTCCCCTCGCCGATGAGGCAGTAGCGGACCCGGCCCCCCTCCTCCACCACCGAGTCCTTGACGTGGACGTGGCGGACGTAGGCGCCCAGGTTCTGGATGGTGGTCTCGGGGCTCTCCCCCCGGTCCCGGTAGGGGTGGTGCAGGTCCCAGAGGGCGGCCAGCCGGTCGGAGGCAAAGCGGTTGAGGACGTCCCGCAGCCGGGCGGTGTCCGAAAAGGCGCCCACCGTCTCCAACAGCAGGGTGACCCCCCGCTCCTCGGCCAGGGGGACCAGGGGGGCCAGGCAGTCGGCGGCGGCCTCGGCCGCCCCCTCCCCCTCCCCGGTGGCGTGGATGCGCACATAGGGGACCGAGAGGTTGCGGGCGATCTCCATGCAGGCGGCGATCTCGCGGCGGTTTTCCTCACAGGCGCCCCGGTCGGAGAGGTCGCAGACCGCGTCCAGACAGGGGATCTGCAGGTTTTTCTCAAAGAGGCTGCGGGCGGTGGCCGCCGTCTGGTGGGGGTGGAAGGGGCCGCCCCGGGCGTCGAGGGGGGTGCCGTGGACCCCCCGCAGTTCGATGCCCTGCATCCCCACCTCGAGGGCGGTCTGGACAAAGTCCTCCCAGCTGTATCCGTCCCAACCGTTGATGGAAAAAGACAGTTTCATCTCACATCTCCTCGTAGACGATCTTGTTGAGGGCGTTCAAGTAGGCCTGGATGCTGGCGCCGATGACGTCGGTGGAGATCCCCTGGCCGGAGTAGAGCTTGCCGCCGGAGCGCAGCCGGATGAGGGCGGCGCCCATGGCCTCCCGCCCCTCGGTCACGGCCTGGATCTGGTAGTCGTCCAGCTCGTAGTGGTGGCCGACGGCCTGCTCGATGGCCAGGAAGGCCGCGTCGATGGGGCCGTCCCCGGCGCAGATGCCCTGCAGGGTCTCCCCCTCCCTCTCCAGCTTCAGGTGGGCGATGGGGGTGATGACGTTGCCCGAGTTGATGAGGTAGCTCTGCAATTGGTAGGAGGGGGGCACCTGCAGGGCGTTGCTGGCGACGATGACGTCCAGCTCCTTGGGGCTGACGGTCTTTTTCTCGGCGATCTTGACAAAGGCCTCGTAGACCTTGGCCATGTCCTCCTCGGAGAGATCGTAGCCCAACTGGCGCACCGCGCGGCCGACGCTCTCCCGGTCGTCGTGGGCGCCCAGCTCGCCCCCTGCGGGGGCGGCGGCCGCCCGGTTGCCGTCAAAGGGGGAGCTGGCGCTGCGGCCGGGCTCGGTCATCCAGCGGATCTGGGAGACCGCCCGCTGCAGTTCGGTGATCCGCAGGTCGGAGTAGACCCCGCAGGCGTCCCCCCGGGAGCGGACGATCTGGGACAGGGCGTCCAGCGCCGGGCAGTCGCCGCCGTCCGCGGTGACCTTCACCTCGTCCGCCCCGGCGCGGACGGCGGCCACCGCGCAGGCGAGGGCCATCTTCAGCCCGTCGCTGCACTGCACCCCCCAGGCGCAGCCGGCGGCCTCGGGCACCTCGGCCCGGACAGCGGAGAAGAAGGCGGCAAACTCCTCCGGCAGGCTGGCGCCCGCGGCGTCGCAGAGGGTGATGACCGAGGCCCCGGCGGCCGCGGCGGCGGCGATCGCCCGGCGCAGGAAGGCGGGCTCGGCCCGGGTGGCGTCGTCGGCCACAAACTCCACCTCGGCACAGCGGGCCCGGCAGGCCGTCACCAGGGCGGCAATCATCTCCAACACCATGGGGGGCTTTTTGTGGCAGCCGTACTCCATCTGCACTGGGCTGGTGGGGACGATCACCTGCAGCCGGGGGTGCTTTGCCCCCTTGACGGCCTCCCAGGCGCGGGCGACCCCCTCTTCGCTGAGCCCCACCGGCACGCTGACGGCCGCCGTCTCGGCCAGATTGGCGATGGTTTTGATCACCAGGGCGTCCACCTGGGCGTCGGTGATGGGCGGGGTCTCGATCACCGGCACCGCCAGCCGGTCCAACAGCTTGGCGATCTCGATCTTCTCTTTGAAGCTGGGGGCCCCCTCGGGCCGGGCTCCGGTCATTCGCAGGGTCACGTCGGCAAATTGCAAGTTGCGCATCGCTTTTCTCTCCTTCTCTGGTCTGTCGCTTCTCTCTGCTCCTTTGCTCTGCGGGGCGATGGGGGGCGGAGGCAATCAAAAAAGCCCCTGAAGCCGACTGGCTTCAGGGGCGAAAACTCTCTTCCGCGGTACCACCCTGGTTACCGCCCGGCCGCTGGCGCGCAGCGGGGGCAGTCCCTCTTGTTCGGGACTCCAACAAGTCCCTATCCTGTAACGGGGAAACCGGAGCTCCCTACTCAATGGGGTTCAGGAGCTCTGCTCGGGAGGCAGACTGCACAGGGACCTTCGGCACCGGCTCGCACCACCCGCCGGCTCTCTGGAGCGCTCTGGTCCAGGCATAATTCCGTCAAAGCATTTCACTGTTTTTGGGGATGTGCTATCAACATACTCCTCCCGGGCCCATTTGTCAAGACCCATTTTTGCGGGCGGGGGCGTCAGCCTTCCATCCACTCCGCCCGGTTCTCCATCTGAAAGCGGACCCGGTCGGCCACCCAGAGGGTGGAGGAGTACTCCAGCGGCGTCTCCCCCTTCAGGTAGGAGACGCCCTTGACAAAGATGAGGGGGCTGTCGCGGGTGATCTGCAGGTCCTGGGCGTCGGTGTGGGTGGGGCGGATGATCTCCAGCGAGTCGGCCACCCGGTAGGGGGAGAGGCCGTACTCCCCCTCCAACAGCCGGACGATCCGCCCCCGGGGGAGGGGCTTTTCCTCCATCCCCGGGACGAGGGCGGCCGGGATCCAGGAGCGGGCCAGGGCCAGGGGCACCCCGCCGGAGAAGAAGAGGCGCTTGTAGTAGACCACCCGGCCCTGCAGCCCGAACTCCTGCGGCAGGTTGGGGAAGGAACCGGCGTCCCGCAGGCCGCTGTCGAGCACCTCCACCTCCATCCGCTCGCGCTGGTTTTTAAAGCGCAGGGAGGAGGTGAGCATGTACTTCATGGGCTGCAAGTCGGGGGTGGGTCGGTCGGTGAGGAAGGTCCCCTTCCCCCGCTTTTTCAGGAGGATGCCGTCCTTTTCCAGTTCGGCCAGGGCCTGCCGCAGGGAGATGCGGCTGACGCCGTAGTACTCGGTCAGCTGGTGCTCCGAGGGGATCTTTTCGTTGGGCTTCCACTCTCCCTGCTGGATGCGGCTCTTCAGGTCGCAGGCCACCTGGTAGTACAGGGGGATGGGGGCGCTCTTGTCGACGGGCGGTTGAGACGGCATAAATTCCCTCCTCTGCGGGCGGCGGGACCCCTTTTCAGGGGCGGGCGGCCCTCGTTTTTTCTGTTCCCATCTTCTCACAAATCGCGCCAAAAAGCAA
Source organism: Bittarella massiliensis (ex Durand et al. 2017) (assembly GCF_009876955.1). Lineage (NCBI taxonomy): Bacteria > Bacillati > Bacillota > Clostridia > Eubacteriales > Oscillospiraceae > Bittarella (ex Durand et al. 2017) > Bittarella massiliensis (ex Durand et al. 2017). Next base: position 56,538 of record NZ_WWVY01000008.1, read on the forward strand.
ATCTCCCGCCCCAAGGGGCGGGAGAGGGGATCATCAGGCGACCCTTTTTCGGCACCTGCGCCAGATGGCGCGACAGAGGGCAAAGAGCAGGTAGCAGGCCACGCAGCCCGAGAGGTTGAGGATCAAATCGTCGATCTCCACGGTGCGCACCAGAGAGCCGCAGAGCAGGTTGATCAGCAGCTGGCTGCCCTCGATGCCCAGGGAGATCCCCCCCGCCAGCAGAGCCACCCGCCCCAATTTCCAGCGGCGGGGCCAGAGGGCCGGCAGCAGCACCCCAAAGGGGGCGAGGAGGAAAAAGTTGCCCACCACCAGCCGCAGAAAGGGCCAGTAGTTTTGGATGGAGGCGCAGTTTTTGTAGATGAGGAGGGAGGATTCCAGCGGCCGGTACTGGATGTTTGCCAGCACGTACCGGACATTGGCCCCCGGATGCCACTGGCTGGGAAAGGCGATGGGGATGGTGAGGGAGAAGACCACCCCCGCCCAGAGAAAGAGCAGGGCCAGCAGCAGGAGGCGGCCCCCGCCCACCTCCCGCCCGCGGCGGGTGAAGAGGCGGCAGAAGAGAAAGGCCAGCGCCCCCAGCGCGGCGCCCCCCAGCGGGGTGAGGGAGAGAAAGCCGGGCAGGTAGCTGCCCAGCGGCGTGATCACCGGCATGGCAAAGTTCCTCTATCAAATATCGTCGAGCGGGCGCGCCCGCGGCGGGCCCGGTTCATTTTGCTGCAAAGGGGCGGGGGGGGGGGGGGCGACCGCGCGCCCCGCCCCCGCGCAAGGGTATTATACTCCTAACCCAGCGCCACGTCCAGTACCATCATCAGGGCAAAGCCGGCCATGGCGCCCAAGGTGCCGGCGTGGCCGTGCTCCCCCTCCTGGCTCTGGGGGATGAGCTCCTCCACCACCACGTAGATCATGGCCCCGGCGGCAAAGGCCAGCATCCAGGGCATGATGCCCGAGACGGTGCTGGCCAGCAGCACCCCGATCAGCCCGGCCACCGGCTCGACAAAGCCGCTGGCCGCGCCGTAGAAGAAGGCCTTCCCCCGACCCAGCCCCTCCCGGTGAAGCGGCAGGGAGATGGCGGCCCCCTCAGGGAAGTTTTGCAGCCCCATCCCCAGGGCCAGGGCAAAGGCGGCCGTCAGGGCCCCGGGCTCGCCGGTGGCGGCCAGGGCAAAGGCCAGGCCCACCGCCATCCCTTCGGGCACGTTGTGGAGGGTGACGGCAAAGACCAGCATGGTGGTGCGCTTGAAGGAGCTCTTGGGCCCCTCGGGCTCCCTCGCCCCCAGGTGGAGGTGGGGCAGCAGCCGGTCGAGCAAAAAGAGGAAGGCGCCCCCCAGCACAAAGCCGCCCAGGGCGGGGACCCAGCCGGTCTTCCCCTGCTCCTCGGCCATCTCGATGGCGGGGATGAGCAGCGACCAGACCGAGGCCGCCATCATCACCCCGGAGGCAAAGCCGAGAAAGCCCAGCCCCAACTTGGGACTCAGCTCCCGCCTGACAAAAAAGACCACTGCCGCCCCCAGGGCGGTGCACAAAAAGGTAAAGCCGGTGCCCAGGGCCGCCAGGGCCACCGGGTCGCTTGCCAAATGGGACATCAAAAGCCCCCTCCTCTCTCCTCGGCGGGCCGGGCGGGGGTCCCGCCCGGCCAAATGGGGCAAAAAACGGGTGCTGCCCACCCGCTCTCGCCGGTGTGCGGCACCCGCCCCGCGGCCCGCTTGGGGCCGTTTCGCCGTTTTTAGTAGTTTTCGGCCTTGATCTGGAAGTAGGCCTTGGGGTGCGAGCAGACCGGGCAGACATCGGGGGCCTTCTCGCCGATGACGATGTGGCCGCAGTTGGCGCACTGCCACATGACCTTCTCGCCCTTGATGAAGACGGCGCCGCCCTCCACGTTGGCCAGCAGCTTGCGGTAGCGGGCCTCGTGCTCCTTCTCGATCTCGCCCACGGCCTCGAACAGGTAGGCGATGTGGTCAAAGCCCTCCTCCTTGGCCTCTTTGGCGAAGGTGGCATACATGTCGGTCCACTCGTAGTTCTCGCCGGCGGCCGCGTCGGCCAGGTTGGCGGCGGTGTCGCCGATGCCGTCGAGGAGCTTGAACCAGATCTTGGCGTGCTCTTTCTCGTTGTTGGCGGTCTCCAGGAAGAGGGCGGCGATCTGCTCGTATCCCTCTTTCTTGGCTTTGGAGGCGTAGTAGGTGTATTTGTTTCTGGCCTGGGACTCACCGGCAAATGCGGTTTGCAGGTTGGCTTCGGTCTTGGTGCCCTTCAGGTTCATGTTTCATTACCTCACTTTTTAAATTTCCCCTCACAGGGATTTTTATTGCTGACAGGCCCGGCAGACGCCCCTGACGATCAGGTCGTGGGAGTGCACCAGAAAGCCTGTTTGGGACTGGATCTGTCCGTCCAACTCGGAGAGGGTGTCCAGCTGCACATCGTATACCCGGCCGCACTTCTGGCAGAGCATGTGATAGTGTTCGTCGGTGCGGCCATCAAAGCGGTCGCTCCCCTCCGGCATGCCGATTTTGTGGATCTGGCCCATCTGGGCCAGCAGGTTCAGGTTGCGGTAGACCGTGCCCAGACTGAGGCTGGGGTTGTCGGCCTTGAGGGCGGCGTAGACCATGTCCGCCGTGGGGTGCTCCCGGCTGGACTTGACTTCCGCCAGCACCAGCTCCCTCTGTCTGGAGTACTTCAAGCAGCTCACCTCTCTTTCCCTTCAAGTGATAACAGGAATCATTCCTATTTTCTGACACCAGTATACCAGAGGGGAAAAAGAAAGTCAACTATTATTATCCAATTTAATTCACACCGCCCCATCGGCAGAAAAAAGGCGGGTTTGCCGCGGCTCACTGCTACGCTTTCAGTATATCACAAATCCCCCGCGGACACACAGGTGATTTGTAAATATTTTTCCAAAATCAAATGCATATTTTGGAAGCTGGCCGCCGAAAATGGGTAAAAAGAGGGACATCCCCTGCCATCTTCGCCTTTTTTTGTGCAGGCCGTTGCAACTGGGCGGCAATATGGTATAATATGTGAGGATAGGGTCAGAGCGGCCCATCTAATCTGCAGCAGAGCAAAAATGGAGGTATCAACCTATGGCAAAAGTGAGTGTAAAAATCGATGACCTGGCAAAAGCGGTCCGTCTGTACGAGCTGGCTTCCGCCGCCAAAGACGAGGTTGCCGTCGAACAGGGCCAGTGGAGATCGCCGGTGGTATCCCCCCTGGGCTTCTTCGGTCTCTGCTCTTTCAACATGTCCGAGCCGATGACGGTCATCAGCGAGGACGAGGACTTCCTGGCAAAGGTAAAATCGGACGTGACCCTGAAAGCCGAGTAGACGCTGCCCGGCAAAGTTATCAATGAAGATACAAGCCTGGCCGGGCGGCTCCATCCACCCGGTCTCCCAAGGGGGGCGGTCGGCCCCCGGAGCGGCGGCAGCCGCCTCCGGGCGGCAGATACCGCCCCCTTTGGCGACCGGCCCGAACGGCCGGCAAAAAAATTGCGCCCTGGGCGCAGAAAAGTGGTGAGCAGATGAAGGAACGAATTCAGCGCTTTATCGAGGAGAACACCCCCGCCATGCTGGAGGACCTGCGCCGCCTGGTGGCCATCCCCTCCATGGCGCCGGTGGTGCCCGCCAGCGGGCGCTACCCCTACCTGGAGGGCTGCGCCAAGGCCCTGGACTACATGCTGGCCCGAGGGAAAGAGCTGGGCCTCTCCGCCGACAATGTGGACTACCACTGCGGGGTCCTCAGCTACGGCAGCTCAGCCGCGGGGTCCATCGGCATTGCCTGTCACCTGGACGTGGTGCCCCCCGGCTCCGGCTGGAGCCACGACCCCTTTGACATGGTGGAAAAGGACGGCCGGGTCTACGGTCGCGGGGTCAACGACAACAAGGGCGCGGCGGCCATGGCCCTCTACGCCATGAAGTTTTTGCAGGAGAGCGGCCTCCCCCTCAAGCACCGGGTGGATCTGATCCTCGGCTGCGACGAGGAGACGGGGATGACCGACATGCCCTACTACCTGAAACACCGCACCGCCCCCAAAATGACCCTGGTGCCCGACGGCACCTTCCCGGTCTGCATCGGCGAGAAGGGGCTGTGCGAGGGGGACATCATCTCCCGGCCCATCGACAACAGCCCCATCGTCGTCTTTGAGGCGGGGGTCGCTTCCAACGTGGTGCCCGACAAGGCCCACGTGGTCATCGACCGGGCGGGGCTGCCCCCGGTGGACGACGGCGAGCTGTTGGTGCGGGAGGAAAACGGCCAGACCATCCTCGACGCCTTCGGTCGCTCGGCCCACGCCTCCACCCCCGAAAAGGGGGACAACGCCATCGCCAAGGCGGTGCGCTACCTGCTGGACAACGACGTGGTGGACGGCTACGAGCGAGAGGTGCTGGAACTGTGCTGGGACCTCTCCTCCACCATCTACGGCGAGGGGTTCGGCGTTGCCTGCGAGGAGGAGGTCTTCAAAAAGCTGACCTGCATCTGCGGCACCCTCAACAAGAAGGAGGAGCGCTACCTGATTGGCTTCAACATCCGCTGGCCGATGGCCATCGACGCCGAGGCGCTGAAGGCGGGCATCGAGCTCTGCTGCGACGACATCGGCGGGGAGCTCTTCCTCCCCCTCTTTGACCCGCCCCACTACATCGACCCCGACCACCCGGGGGTGCGCACCCTCTGCGACTGCTACGACCGGGTCACCGGCGAGCAGTGCGAGCCCTATGTGGTTTACGGGGCCACCTACGCCCGCTACTTCCCCCTGGGGCTGACCTACGGCCCCTCCTTTGTCGGGGACGACGCCTCCCTGCCCGAGGGGTTCGGCGCCCCCCACCAGCCCGACGAGGTGATGCCCATCGCCACCCTGCAAAAGGCCCTGGGCCTCTACATCGAGACCCTGTTGGAATTGGACAGCGTTCTCTAAAAGGCCGACCGAGCCGTTTCAAAAGAGCTCTGCGCCCCCTCTGTGGGGGCCGGGGCTCTTTTTTTCTCTCCCGGCAGAATCCATGTGGGGGCAAGGGACTTGCGGGATAGAGGGGGCAAAGGGCGGGTAAAAGGCAGGCGGTGGGTGACCCGCGCTGGGCGCTTGCAGAGGGCTGGAAAGGGGCTTTGGGCAGAGGGCCGCCGCGCCGGAGCTCTGGAGGATGGCAGGGGCGGCCCCCTCCCGCAGCAGGCTCCTCTTCCCTGAAGGCCGCAGGGGAAAAGGGGACCTTGAAAGGACGGGGCAGCCTTGGCCGTCCCCCACCGTCCACCGCTTCTTTTTGCCGGCCAACCGCCTTTGGGCGCCGCCTTTCTGTGGAAGCACTCTGTAAAGGCACCTCCCTTTCCCCTGCGGCGGTGGGGTCGCCCCACACAGAGAGGGGGTGGGCAGGGCGCGACCCGGCCCTACTGGTGTGGCGGAGTGAGGGTGAAGCCCTTGTCCTGCATGCGGGGGAAGGGACAGAGCTCTGCCCTCTGATGTGAGGAGAAGCGGCGGACCACACCCCGCCTTACCATCACAAAGAGAGAAAAAAAAGGGGGGCAACTCCATCCTATCGATGTGGGAAAAGAGAGAGGGCACCCTACTCCGCTGCCGCAAGGAGAGGCGGAACAGTCTCTCTGTCCCACCGCCGCAAGGAGAGGCGGAGCGGCCTCTCTGCCCCACCGCTGCGAGGAGAGGCGGAGCGGCCCCTCTGTCCCACCGCTGCGAGGAGAAGCGGTGCGGCCCCTCTGTCCCACCGCTGCAAGGAGAGACGGAACGGCCTCTCTGCCCCACCGCTGCGAGGAGAGGCGGAACGGTCTCTCCGTCCCGCTGCTGCGAGGAGAGGCGGAGCGGCCCCTCTGTCCCACCGCCGCGAGGAGAAGAGGGGAAGTCGGCCCTTCCGCCTATCAGTACAGGGAAAAGGGGGCGGGCAGTGCCGACACACCCCATGGACGCAAGGGAAAGAGAGGCCGTCGGCGCAGGGAGAAAAGGGGCGAAGGGCCGCCACCCATCCCCACAGCGAGAGGCAGGCCGAGCGGCAACCCGGCCACCGCCGATGCAGGGGAAAAGGGCTGGATGGCCGATGGCCGCCCGGTGCTGATGGCACGGCAAAAACAGTCTGGGGCGGCACATCGACCACAGGGTACAGGGGCGGAGAGAAAAAAGGAGTGAACCGTCTCCGGCCCCTGCCGGGATAAAAAGGGGGGGACGCCCCCTCCCTTCCCCGCCGTCGCCCCGTCTCGGCCGCCCTCTTTGTATACAAATCGTATTTTTCGACTTAAAAACGACAATTTGTTTTCTGTTTTATTCCCTTTGAAAGGCAAATTTCTGCCAATTCTGCCACTTCCCCCCGCAGGCGCGCCGGGGCGCATATCCCCTGCAAAAGCCGCAACACTAATCTTCGCAACCCTATTTTGCAAGCGATGCAGCCCGCTGGCGGGCCGCACCCGGAAAGGACAGACGAGTATGAAAAAATGCGCCGCACTGGCTCTCTGCCTGGCCATCTGTCTCTCGATGGCAGGCTGCACCAACAATACCGGCGGGATCGGGAGCACCTCCTCCATCACCAAAAACCAGGACGGGGACGACACCTCCCGCGGCAGCGCCTTTGCCGCCAACGCCGGGACCACCGCCTCCAAGACCGACTACGACAGCCTGAAAAACAACAAGATCGGCTGGGGACAGGGGCGGGAGATGGACGACAAAAACCGCCCGGTGGCCGCCGTGGAGACCCAGCAGAAGCTGGGGGACGAGTACAACGCCGCCTTCATCGGCCCGGAGGACAAGGTCATCTACCTGACCTTTGACCAGGGGTACGAAAACGGCTACACCGGCAAGATCCTCGACACCCTCAAGGAAAAGCAGGTGCCCGCCACCTTCTTTTTGACCTACGACTACTGCAAGGAGGCCCCCGACCTCTGCCGGCGGATGGTCGCCGAGGGGCACACCCTGGGCAACCACTCCCAAAAGCACAAGTCCTTCCCCACCCTCTCGGTGAGCGAGGCCAACGCCGACATCGACTTCATGCACCAGTATGTCAAGGAGACCTTCGGCTACGATATGAAGGTCTTTCGCTTCCCCATGGGCGAGTACTCTGAGCGGATGCTGGCCGTGGTGCGCGACTACGGCTACAAGTCGATCTTCTGGTCCTACGCCTACAAGGACTGGGTGCCCGAGGCCCAGCCGGACAAGGCCGAGAGTTTGGAAAAGCTGAAAAAGAACCTCCACCCTGGGGCCATCTTCCTGCTGCACTCGGTCTCCAGCACCAACACCGCCATCCTCGGCGATTTCATCGACTACGCCCTCTCCCAGGGCTACACCTTTCAGACCATGTGACGCCGCCCTTCAACTGGCAGGCGGCCGGGGCGACCGGCCGCCTGCCTTTTTTGTAAAGTCTTTGTAAATCGCCCCCTCCCCTCTTAAGACAAGATTCCTTTTTTTGGATATTTTCTTGTCGCTTTGGGCGATCCATGCCGGGCTTTTTCCGGAGTATTTTAGCCAAAACATCGAAAAATATCGCCTTTGCAAAATAATATTAAAGTGCCCATAAAGAGCTGTTATATTGTCCCTGGCAAAAAGCGCCGACAAAACGAGCGGCCTTTTCCCGCGGCGCCCGCCTTTTAGGGACGGGCAGGGGGAGCGAGGCGGCGGACCAATTCTTGTGTTTTGGGGGAACGACATGAATTTCTTCAACTTTCTCTCGCTGGCCGGCGGGCTGGCCATGTTTCTCTACGGAATGAACATCATGGGGTCGGGGCTGGAGAAGCTGGCCGGCTCCAAGCTGGAGATCATCCTCACCAAGATGACCTCCAACATCTTCAAGAGCGTGCTGCTGGGGGCGCTGATCACGGCGGTCATCCAGTCCTCCTCGGCCACCACCGTCATTGTGGTGGGGCTGGTCAACTCGGGCATCCTCAAGCTGGACCGGGCCATCGGCATCATCATGGGGGCCAACATCGGCACCACCATCACCGCCCAGATCCTGGCCCTGGGGGACATCAGCTCCTCCAACTTCTTCCTGCAGCTGGTCAAGCCCACCGCCCTGGCGCCGCTGATGGCGGCCATCGGCATCATCCTCTTCATGTTCTTGCAGGGCAACAAGCAGAAAAACCTGGGCCAGATCCTGATGGGCTTCGGCATCCTCTTCATCGGGATGCAGTCGATGGAAAGCTCCATGGCCCCCCTGCGGGACCTGCCCCAGTTCGCCGACATTCTCACCGCCCTCTCCAACCCCATCCTCGGGGTGCTGGCGGGGACCATCCTCACGGCGGTCATCCAGTCCTCCTCGGCCTCGGTGGGCATTTTGCAGGCCGTCTCCTCCACCGGACAGCTCCGCTACTCCACCGCCATCCCCATCATCATGGGGCAGAACATCGGCACCTGCATCACCGCCATCCTGGCCTCCATCGGCGCCAACAAAAACGCCAAGCGGGCGGCGGCAGTCCACCTCTACTTCAACGTCATTGGCACCGCGGTCTTCCTCACCGCCATCTATGCGGTGCAGCACCTGGTGGGCTTTGCCTTCTGGAACGAGGCCATCACCCGGGCCGACATCGCCAACTTCCACACCATCTTCAACATCTGTACCACTGTGCTGCTGGCCCCCTTTTACAAGGGGCTGGGCAAGCTGGCCGAGATGTCCATCCGCTCCAAGAAGGGGGAGGAGGACCTCACCCCCGAGGTGCCACTGCTGGACGAGCGGCTGCTGGCCTCGCCGGGGCTGGCCATCGAGCAGGCCCGCAGCGTGGTACTGAAGATGGGGGAATACGGGCAGAAAAACTGCTCGAAGATGGTCTCGCAGCTGTTCAGCTACGACCAGAAGACCGCCGACAGCATTGCCGAGTACGAGGCGGCCATCGACAAGATGGAGGTCACCCTCTCCCGCTACCTGTTAAAGCTGACCAACCAGCCCTTGAGCGACCAGGAGAGCCGCCAGGTGTCCGAGATGTTCTGGCTGGTGACCGAGTTCGAGCGCATCGGCGACTACGCCATCAACGTGTTGGAGCGGGGCGGGGAGATCGCCGACAAGAAGGTCGTCCTCTCGGACATGGCCAAGAGGGAGCTGATCATCCTGGACAAGGCCATCGGCGAGATCTTGGGCAAGGCGGTCGCCGCCTTCCGGGACCGGGACGTGGAGGTCGCCCGGGAAATCGAGCCGCTGGAAGAGACCATCGACCAAATCAAAGACGAGCTGAAGGCCCAGCACATCGAGCGGCTGAAACAGGGCACCTGCTCCATCGACGCGGGGGTCATCTTCTTGGAGATCTTGACCAACCTGGAGCGGATCGCCGACCACTGCTCCAACATCGCCGCCTATGTGGTGGGGTACGAGGGGGAACAGAAGGGCGATTTCGACGCCCACCAGTACCGCCAGACCCTGCACGACGGGCGGGAGGAGGAGTACAACCGCCTCTACCAGGAGTACAGCGAGAAGTACTCGGTCCACTGACCGAACGCGAACCGACAAAAAGAGCCGCCCCGGCTGGGACGGCTCTTTTTTTGATTCAATAAGCGCTCTGCCAGTCGTCGCCCTCGTCCTCGTCCCCTGGGGGGAGAAAGGTCCAGAAGGAGGCGGGGTCCCGGGGAGCGCGGCTCTCCACCTCCACCGAAAAGATCCGGTTTTCGCAGGCGCCTTGCAGGGAGACCGGGGTCCACCCCGCCCCGGTGGGGGCGCCGAAGCAGACCTCCAGGCGGCCGGCGGTGACATTGAAGAGCATGGAGCGGAGGGTGCCCAGCCCGTCTTGATAGTAGGGGCAGGCGACCCCGTCGGGCATGGGTCGCTCCAGCAGGGCCTTGAGGGCGGGCCCGTCCAGCCGGCCCGCCCCCTCCTCCAGGGCGCGGCGGGCGATCTTCCAGCGCCGGACCGAGTGGCGGCCCCGGTGGTTGTCAAAGGGGCGCATCTCCTCATTTTGATAGTGGTTGGTGGCCACCAGCCACCGCTCGCTGTCGCGAAAGGAGAGGCGGTGCGCGCCGCCGACACTGGCCATCTCCGCCACCCGGGCGCGGCCGCTGCGGTCGGCCAGCAAGAAGACGTCGTTGGTGCGCAGGGGGAGCTGGGCCAGCAGATCGCTGGCCTCGGCCACTGTGGCGCAGCGCTCCAACAGAGCCCGCAGGACCACGGGGAACCAGAGCCCCTCCCCCTCGGCCGGCTGCAGGAAGGAACAGGTGGACATGGTGACGCAGAGCCCCCGGTCGTTCATCCCGTCCATCCGCCCAAAGAGGAGGAGGGAGAAGCCCGCCTGGGCCGGACTGCCCGCCGCCCGGGTGACACAGAGGCAGAGCTCGTCCGCAAACCCGTACTCGTAGCTGCGGGCCAGGTAGAGGTGTCCGTCCCGGGTGATGGCGGGGAGGGCGGCGATCTGGCTGCAGCGGCCGGGCTGACAGCAGCGATCGGAAAAGATGGCCAGCCGGCCGGGGCGGATGCCCAGGGCCTCACTGGTGCCGGCGATCTCCTCCCCCAGCCCGGGGATCGCCGCCTCCAGCAGCCGCATCTTCGCCCGCAGGGCGGGGCCGGTGACCTCCTCCCCCTCCGGCAGGAGGTTGATTTGCCGCAGGAGGGGGTTTTGCCGCAACTGGGCGGCATAGGCCTGCCCCACCTGGTAGCGGCTCCCCTCGGCCACAAGACTGCCAAACAAGACGCTTCTCTTCACCGGCATTTCCCCCAATCGTTTTTTCCACTTTAGCAGAATAAAAAATGTTTGGCAAGGGGGATCGGGGCCGCCCCATTTATAGACGGGTGCCCAGCCAGGAGATCGCCAGCCCCGCCCCGATGGAAAGAAGGGTGAGGCGGTAGCGGCCAAAGCCCCAGGAGGCGGGGATCAGCTCCTCCACGGCGATGAAGAGCATCACCCCGCAGACCAGGGAAAAGACCGCCCCCAGCAGGGCCGGCGAGAGAAAGGAGCCCAGCACCAGCCAGGCCAGAAGGGCCCCCACCGGTTCGGAGAGGCCGGAGAGAAGGGCGCAGCCAAAGGCGCGGGCGCGGCTGCCGGTGGACTGGTAGATGGGCATCGCCACCGTGACCCCTTCGGGGATGTTGTGCAGGGCGATGGCCAGGGCCACCGAGAGGCCCAGCCTCGCGTCCTGGTAGCCGGCCATGAAGGTGGCCATCCCCTCGGGGAGGTTGTGCAGCAAGATGGCCAGCATCGAGACCAGCCCCAGGTGAAAGAGGCTCCTCTTCCCCGGGGCGCTGCCGGGCGCCCCTTTCCTCGCGGCCGGCCGGTCGGGGACCAGCCGGTCAATGGCAAAGGTGAGGGCGATGCCCGCCAAAAAGGCGGCGAAGAGGAGCCAGAAGCCCCGCCTGCGGCCCAGCGCCCCGGCCAACAGGGAGATGGCTTCGGGAAAGAGGTCCCAGAGGCTGACGCCGGCCATCACCCCGGCGGCAAAGCCCAGGGCCGCCGCCATGGGGGTGTCGCTCCCCCGCCTGCCCAAAAAGACCGCCAGCGCCCCCAGCGCGGTGGAGAGACCCGCCGCGCTGGAGAGGGCCAGGGCCTGCAAAACGCCGCTGTCCACCGGGCAACCCCTCCCCTCTTTTCCACATATAGATATGCGCCGCGCATCGGGGCCATTCGGGAAGAGGGGTGGATGGGGGAAAACAAAACCGCCGGTGAAACAGAGGGCCAGCACCGGCCTTAAACGGGCGGCACCGGCAAACCGGCAGCACAGGAACCCGTTTCGCGCTGTCCACCACTCCAACCCCTGTTTTCGGCTCCTACAACGTCTTCCCCTTCAAGAAATCCTGTGAGAAAAGCACGCTGTCTCCCCCGGTAAAACCGAGCATCGGGGCGGGAACGCCGCAAAAAAAGGACCGCACCCTGCGGTGCGGCCCCCCAAAAAGCGGTCTGTACTGTGTCGGTCTGCGCCTAGAACTGCCAGACGCTGTACACGAAGGCGTCCGGGTCGTGGGGCAGGTCGTCGCCCTGCTCCAGCTCTTCGTGGATCATTTTGATGAGTCTCTGGCGGTAGGTGTCGTCATACCCCTCCATCACCGGCTCGACCTTGCTGGAGGACTCGAGGAAGTGGATGATGTCGCGGCCCATGGCGCGGCCCTTGTCGGTGTGCATGTCGTAGGCGTAGTCGGGGATCTCGAGCTTGTAGCCGCGGTCAAACTTTTTGATGGTGATGTTTTTCAGGCAGTCGGTGGAGCGCTCTTTGCTGCGGGAGCAGAGGAAGCGGATGGCGTGCATGAAGAAGAGAGGGCGATCCCCGTCGTTGTAGGGGAACTCCTGCCGGATCTTGTTGAGGGTGTAGACCACCACCGGGGCGTTGGTGTCGCCAAAGCCCACGTCCTCGACGGCCATGGCCATCAGGCGGCGCCACATCTTGTCCTCGAACTGCTCGCTGGTGATGTACATCTCGTAAGCCACGTCCACAGCGATCTCCTCTTTGCCGCGGCGGATGGACTTCTGCAGAGCGGAGACCAGTTCGTCACCGGGGATCCCGTTTCTGCTGGTGATGTTCTTCCAGGGGTCGTACGACATGAATTCTGCCATTTGAGTACCTCCAAAAATGCACAGCTCGATTTACAGTAGCTTTGCAGTAATGCGGCGCGCCGGGCGGTGCGCCACCTCTATAATAATCCATCTTTCCCCATAAAACAAGGGGCTTTTGTTGCAATGAAGCGCTGCCCGTGTTAAGATATATCTGTTATTTCGCTACATTTCGCGGATTTTTGCGGCAGCGGCGCAGACCCCCGGCAGAACGTCCGGCGCGCCGCGGAAACGGAGGGGACACAAATGATGAAAAAGCGATTTGCCCTGTACGCCACTGCGCTGCTGAGCCTCTGCCTGCTGGCGGGCTGCGGCGGCCCCAAGGCACCCCAGGACAAGGCGGCCATCGCCTATATGGAGGCGGTGGCAAAGGGGGACGCGGCGACCATGGCCGCGGCCGACGGCTACGACCAGGGGGAGATCGACTTGAGTTACTGCGCCGACGTGGTGGCCAAGCGCCGGGCCGAGGCCAAGTTCGACATTTTAGAGTCCACCGGCGACGACGCTTCGGGCTACACCGTCACCGTGGGGGCCACCTTTGTCGACCTGGCCGAGGAGTTTCAAAAGGCCTCGGAAGAGCAGCTGGCCGCCAGCTTGGAAGGCGACGATCTGAGCGAGGACGACATCGCCCAGAACATCGTCAAACAGCTGGAAAAGGGCGGCAAGGAGACCAAGTGGAAGATCGTCCTCAAGCTGACCAAGGAGGGCGAGGGCTACCGGGTGGACGTGAGCCAGTGTGCCGGGGACGTTGCCTCCATCTACAGCTGCGGGCTGAAAAACGCCCTCTAAGACCGACCGAATCCAAACCGGGCCCCTGCGCCAAATGTGGCGCAGGGGCCCGGTTTTGTTTGTTTACTAGGGGTGAAGCAGCCGTCGCAGCGGCTGCAAAAGGCCCTGCTGCCCCTTGATCTTGCGCCGCAGCCCCGCCGCCAGCCAGGCGATGGGGGCGGAGAGCAGGTACCAGAGAAAGGAGTAGAGGGGGCAGATCTGCCCCAGGAGATTGCCCGCCAATTGGGAGTAGTCCCAGACGCCCCAGTGCAGCCAGCGGTTGACCACACAGCCCACGCAAAATTCAATGCCGGTGATGACCGCATCCCCCACCAGGCACTTTTTCCAGAGGGGCATGGCGGGGTGCCTGCCGTTGACGGCGTAGAGGATGGAAAAACAGGTGCCCCCGGTGAGCACCATGGTCCAGTGGGTATATCCCCGCCAGAGCACCTCGATGGCGCCGTACCCCACACAGCCGATGGCGAAGACCGCCGCCGATTCCCCCGCTCGTTTCACCCAAAACCACTTCCCGTCTGTCACAAATTTCAACGGGATTAGTATTGGCGAAAGGGCGGGGATTATGGCTGGATAGTGTTGGGGACCAGATAGGGAAAAGGCGGTTGGGCAAACCTTCAAAGGCCCATTTTTTGAGAAAATTTGGTTTGGCCGACAGATGGCTTAGAACGGTCGTTGGAGAAAGCGCATTCGCACTTATGGGGAGACGATTCAAATGCTGCCGACGTCATAGTCAAGCTTCGATTACGCCCCGCGAGGGGCGATTTGGTGCGCTCTTGCCGAAATCACAGAGCGCAGAGACATTTCAATCCGCGCCCCACGAGGGGGCGATTTCTACATCTTGCCCTCTGTACTGCAGATCGATTTCATTTCAATCCGCGCCCCACGAGGGGGCGATTTGGCAAAATTGCCCTGTGCCGTCGACCTTCTCTCTTTATCTTCTCCCAAATGTCCAAAATCCAAAGGGATTTTTCATTTTCTTACAATTTAATCTGCAAAAAGGGGGCCGCAGCTGCCTCAACGCAGGTGCGAACCCCTCTGGAAAATACTGTGCGCTTCCCCTTCGCACCGCTAGAATATCAGCGGCTCCGTCACGTCAAAGCCCGGTTTGGCGCCGATGTGCTCCACCTTGTTCTGGTAGCGGTTCCCCAGATTGTAAAAGCGCAGGCTGTCCCTCTCTGGGTCGATGATCTGTTCTAGGCGGTGGCGAAGGGCTCTGCTCTGGGCCGCATCCACCACACACTCAAAGACAGAGTTCTGGACCCGCTGGCCACAGTCGACACATGCCTTGGCCACCCGGCGCAAGCGCCGTCTCCCCTCCGGCGTTTCGGTATTGACGTCATAGGTGATGAGCAAAAGCACTCCCTCTCCCCCTCACTTCCACAAAAAGGGTGGATAGCCATCCAAATCTCCCCGCAAAAATCGGGCGAGCAACAGGGATTGGGCATAGGGAACCAAACCCCACTCCAGCTTCTCCCCCAAAAAGGAGTGGGTGATCATCTCCTGTTTCTTTTTTTGCCAGGCGGCGAGGACCGTCTTTCGCGTGTCGTCGTCCATCAGGACCGCCCCGTTTTCCTTGCGGGCAAACCCCTTTTCCCCCACCTGCCGGTTGTTGACGAGGGTCAAAACAAAGCGGTCCGCCAAAATGGGGCGCAACTCCTCCATCAAATCCAGTGCCAGGGAGAGGCGTCCCGGCCGGTCGCGGTGCAAAAAGCCCACATAGGGGTCAAGTCCCGCCATCTGCAGGGCGGCGGCGACATCGTGGGAGAGTAGGGTGTAGACAAAGGAGAGCAGCGCGTTAAAGGGGTCGGTGGGTGGGCGGCGGCTCCTTTCTCTGAAAAAGAAGGTCTCTTTTTGCTGCAAGATCAGCTGGTCCAGCGCCGAGAAATACCGTCTGGCCGCCTCCCCTTCGATGCCCCGCAGAGCGTCCAGATTGCCGGCTGTCTGCAGCTGTTTCAGTCGCTCGGCTATTTCCTGTGAGGCGGCACGGATCTCCTCGGCGTCGAGGCGGAGGGCGTGGTCGCGGAGGGCCCTCTCCAGCACCCAGCGGCTGTTGTAGAGCTTTCCCGTCAAGATGGCGCGGGCGATATCGGCGCTGGCCACCTCACTGTCGGAGGCCCGGTACTGGGTCTTGCGCAGCACGACATTGCCCCGCTCCGCCCCCTCCACCCGCGCCAAAAAGCGGCCGTGGGCGGTGAGAAAGGTGAGGGCGATCCCCCGTTGGGCGCAGGCCCCCATCAGGGCTGGGCTGGCCCCGGTGTAGCCAAAGGCCACCACCCCTTCCAAGTTGTGCAGGGGCACCCGCCCCACCTGCGTCTTTCCCTTGGAGACGACGACATTTTCGCCCTCCAGCGCCAGATAGGCGTCGGGAGAGGTCACATAGAGGGTATTTTGTAGGATCCTCATGGGCATTCCTCCAGCCGTTCGCGGATGTATTCGGCTGCCGACGGCTCTTTGCAGAGGCGGGGCAGACAGATGTTTTTGAGGGAACAGGCATTGCAGCCCTTGCTCCATCTCCCCTTGGGGGTGTGCTGACGGCGGGCCAGGTCGTGCATCTCTGTCAACAGCCCTTCCACCCGCTGGCGAAGGGTGTCATTTAGCTCAACTGTGTGGCGGCGGGCCGTCTCGCCGTAGTAGAGATAGGCTTTGGGAATGGCCGGACAGGCCAGCATTTCCTCCAGACAGATGGCCTGGGCGCAGAGCTGCAGCTCGTCGGCCTCCCCCTCCTTGGGGCGGCCTCGCTTGTACTCCACCGGCACCGGCAGCCAAAGCCCCTCCCTGCCAAAGAGGGAGACGCCGCCGGGGCCGCGGTGAAATTCCACCACGTCGCAGTTTCCCGATATCCCCAGCCGCCGGGAGGAGACCGCCATCCCCCGGGAGATCAGCAGGTCCCCCCGCTTCTCGGCCCCAAAGGGGTCGTGCGCCTTTTCGTGGAGGATCTCCCCCTCGACGGTGCGCAGGTTCTCGGCCCACTGCATCTCGATATAGGCCAGCGCCCACTGGCGGCGGCAGAAGGCGAAGTGCTGCAGGCCGGAGAGCTGGAGGTACTCCTCCTCCCTATATTCCATCGCAGATCTCGGGCTCCAAGTCGGCGAGCGGGTCCAGGGTCACCACATAGTCGGCAAAGGAGTGAGGGATGTCGACCCCTTCCTTTTTCTGCACGTGGAGGCTGTGGTGCACCTTGGCCGAGGAGTGCTGCCCGCACTTGCAGCCGTGCTCCCACCAGTAGAGTTTGCAGACTTCCATGCTGCCGTCGGGGCGGGCCGAAGAGGCGTCGTTTTCAAAGAGGGTGCGAAGGGCCTCTTTGATCTTGTCCGCGTCCTCCCGGCTGAAGCCGGTCTTCTCCGCCAGCTGGCAGTTGATGCTGCCGTAGAATACATAGAGGCCAAATGGCACCCGGTGCTTCATCCCCATGGTGTCCGAGGACTTTTTGCTCTCGGTGACGCTGTTGACGCTCTTGGTGATCTGAATGCTCACCAGGTCCACCGGGTCGATGCTGATGGCCGGATGCACCGAAACCGGGCCCCGCACCCCCACCGATACATCCTCGCCTTTAAAGGCGAAGACCTGACCAAAGCTGCGGACGTCGGTCCAGGCCTCGCAGGCCGCCTTGGCATAGGCGTCTTTGTCCTTGGCGGCCTTCTGCACCGCCTCGCAGCCCTTGGCGCGGTCCTGCAAGCTCTTGTACCCGTCGTTCCGGCGGTCGTCGGACTGGACAAAAACGGGCTCTCCCATATCCATCAGCCGGTTGCGGATCTTCCGCTTGATGCAGACGTCGGAAATTTCCCCGTGGCCGTCGTAGTTGATGCGGGGGCGATTGCCGTTGAGGGGGTCGCCGTTGGGGTTGGCGTTGGTCACCGAAAGGATCACCGCAAAGTCGATTTTGTTGTTCAGAGCGCTCATCTCAAATATCCTCCTCTTTTACTGTTTGTCTTCCGACTGGCTCTCGGCGGGCGATTTTTCCTCGCTTTTGCCGCTCTTCTTGCTGGTCTGGATAAAGTGGTTCATCTGGCTGCTGTATCCCAGCAGATAGGTCTCGTCCAGCGGCTCGTCGTTGAAGTCGCCCTCTTCAAACATGTCGATGATTTGAAAGATGCCCTTTTCGTATTCAAAGGTCTGCCCCTTGTAGCGCAGCAGATAGGGTTTGAGCTGGCCGTCGATGATCTTCCAGGTGCGCCGGGGATGCGAGGCAAAGGCCTGCTGTAGCCGCTCGGCGTTGGTGGCGCGCTTTTCCTCCATCAAAAAGAGGGCGCGGCTCTCGATCTGGCGGGCGTAGGCCAGCAGCCGACCAAAGAGATAGCTGCGGTCGGTCTTTTGGGTGTCCAGTGCCATGGTCCATTCCTCCTTGTATTCACCGGTCGTATTCCAACCGTTTATCCGGTCGTTTTTCAGCTTGCGAATGAGGGCGCAGGCGATGCTGAGGGTCTTTCCGGCCTCCCACCCCTCCATCGCGATGGGATTGGACGCTCTGCGGGCGGCGCAGTGCACCAGGTCGGACGGCAGCTGGGCGCCCTCGATGATGCAGGGGAGCAGCCGCTCCAGCGCACTCTTTCTCAACTTGTCGTCCACATTGCGCCCGTAGGCTGTCTCGACAATGTCGATTGGGGAGGGAGCGCCGACAAAGGTCGCCGGCTCGTACTTGGGCTTCCCCTTCTTGTCCAATTCTCCCGTTGGGCGGCTGCGGTAGCGGTGCAGCCAGGTGCAACTGGTGTGCCACCGCCGGATGCGCTCCAGAAAGTCCTCCGCTGGCATCTCCCGGTAGTAAAAGACGGAGAGGCGGCCGGGGGTGGCCGAATCGAGGCCCAAGATCATGGCGTTCTCCCCCCCGTCCGGCACCCCGCTGTACCCGGCCAGGGCGCGGTTAAGCTGCGCGGCCCACCAATCGCCCGTATCCGCCCGGCGAGAAGGCGACTCAGGCACCTCGCCCGCAATGTCCATGCTGTCTGCACAGACCGAGGGCAATTTGCCGCCGCTGTCCCGCCAGGTGAGCACCACCTGGTCGCCGTTTTTGTAGCCCTGGCGAGAAATCAGCCAGCGCAGGGCGCTGTGGGCCTTTTCGGTGGTCTCCCGACCCAAGGAGAAGGCCTCTCGGGCGTCCCGAAAGCGACCGCGGTAGGTAAAGCCCGACGCGTCGTTGCTGGACACCAGTTTGGCCCCGTCGCCGGGGTTGCGGATCTTTTTGGGGCTCATCACCGAGACCGGCATCTCCCGGCCGGCGACAAAGCAGATGTCCCGCTCCTGCGGGGCGCGGTTTTGCCAGTCGATATAGCACTGCCGGACCGCCGCGCTGGCCCAGAGGCGGCTGTCGGGCGAAAAACTGCCGTCGGCGGGGAGAACGGTGAAGCGGACAAAGGCGTCCATCTGCTTGCCGCCGGTGCAGGCCCGGAAGATGGGGGGCAGCTCCTCCTTGGCGCCGCCCCACTTTTGCAGAAGATGGGCCTGCTCGTCCAGCCAGAGAATGCCGTCGGCCGCCAAATCGGCAATCAGCCGCCCCTTCTTTAAGTACTGCCGGACCGCCACGACAAAGGGGTGGCAGGCCGGGTCTTCGCACCAGCGGTCCAGCTGTTCCATATAGAGCTCGTACCCGCTCTTCTTCCCCGGCACACAGGCGGCAAAATCGCCCGCCAGGTACTGCAATTTGTCAAAGAGGGGGTGGGGTTCCAACCCGCTGGTGCGCCCGGCAGAGGACTCGGTGCAGGGGATGATGGTGGTCTGCTCCCCCTTCCCCTCGATGACCGATGAGCGGCCGGGGCAGATGTTCCCCTCGGTGTCGAGCACCAGCTCGATCTGCGCCAGCTGGGTGGTGTGATAGGCCGGGAGCAGGGGGACCCGCCCCGCCTGCACCACCCCCACCTGGTCGGCACAGCGGTCATAGGTCTCGCAGAGCTTTTGCATCCAGCTCACAGGCCCACCTCCTCTGCCAGGCAATCGCTGAGGGAGAGATTTTCCCCCGGAACAAAGGCTTTGGCTGAGCGCTCCCCCACCGGGTGAACCAGGGTGCACTCCTCTGGCCGGCAGAAGGCGATGACCCCCCGCTCCATCTTGGGCAGCCAGAGGCGGGTCTCCATCTGGGTGCGGCCCGTCTCGTCCGGGTAGTTGAAGCCGTGAAACATCACTCCAAAGGCCAGTTCCGGGCAGTCGTCATAGGCGCCTGGCCCCTCGCCGAAGGTGCAGGGCTCGACATAGCCCTGGCACTCCCGCGCGCCCAGGAAGATGTCCCGCCGGCCGCCCCGCTCCACCATCCGCTTGGCAATGGCGTAGTGCTTGTTCTCGTTTCTGTCGCAGGCCAGTTCGGGGCGGTGCTCGTTCCACTCAAAGTGGGCCTGCACCTGGTAGGCCACGTCGGTGAGATAGGTGTAGATGGACAGCTCGTTTTCATCGCTCTGGTACTTGATGGGGCGCACCCCCTTGGACTGGGTGCGGATGGGGTTGAGCACCCGCACTCGGTCGACGACCCAAGTAAACGTCGGCTTCCAGTAAATGGATTCCGCTATCCCCTTGAGGGCCTGGTAGGTGGGGACCTGATAGCTACACTTTTCGCCGCCCACCCGGGTCACCGGGTCACTGAAGAGGGCGTTCCGCCCGTAGACCAGAAAATCGATTCGGTTCTCCCGTTCCATTCTCTCCCGCCTTTCTGTGTAGTTTTGTTTAAAAATTCAGTAAAGAGAGCTCGCCGGGCTCTTTTTGCAGGCCCAGCTCGCTGTCGTAAAAGCGCTCATCCAGCGTCCAGACACCGGCCTCGGGCCGGTACTCCAGGGCCTGTTTCTCCGTCAACAGGTTCTTTTCGTAGTCGGAGATGTGCACCAGGTAGCGCTGGGCTTCCCTCAACTTGGCGGGCAACTGCCGGATGTCAGGACAGTTTGCAAACCAGTCGATCAGTTCCTTTGCCCCGCCATAGGGCACCAGCACGTCGATACCGCCCCGATCCTCGATGGCCTCAAAGAGGCGGCCCGCTGTATGGTAGGCGTGGTGGGCGGGGACGGTGATGCCCTCGCCCTCGCGCCTGTCCTTCCAAACTTCCTCCCCCGCCCGGTTGGCGGAGAGCAGATCAAAGAGCTCCACGTCGAAGGGGCAGTCGCTCTTTTTGGCGGAGACCGGGTAGTTGAGCTGCCCGTCCTGCCGGGCATAGTACTCCCGATAGTAGGCGTGGATGGTGGCGGGCGCCAGGTAGGTCCCCCCGTCCGCCTCTCCCCTGGCGATCTTTCTCGCCACCTGCTCGAGGATCGGGATACAGGCCTCCTGTGCGCGCCGGATGTCCGGCAGGGGGCCCAGTCTCTCCGCCCCGTATTTGACGATAAAGACCTTGCCGCGCCCGCCCTTGCCGTGGCGGTTGCAGCGGCCCGCCGCCTGGGCGATGCTGTCAAGGCCTGCCAGAGAGCGAAAGACGCAGTCAAAGGAGATGTCCACCCCCGCCTCGATGAGCTGGGTGCTGACACAGATGACTTTTTGGGGGCGCTCCAACTTTTCCTTTTTCGACAGCTGCTCGCACAGCACATCCAGCTTGTCCTGTCGGTGTTGGGAACAGAGCCAGTTGCTCAACAGGTAGTCGCTCCGCCCCTCCCCCTCCTCGCGCCGCCGGCACAGCGCTTCGTAGAGCGCCTGCGCCGCCGCCTTGGTATTGACCACCGCCAAGATGCTGTCGGCCTCTTCCAGCTGCTGCTCCAGCCGCTGGGCCAAGGTGTCGGCGGTGTGTTCCTGCCGGGTTTCGTCGATGACGTCGACCCGGCGGAATTGCTCGAAAATCTCCTCCACCCCCTCCACCATCTGGGCGTTGGGGCCGAGGAGAAGGGGGATTTCCCGGTCGTCCAGATTGGGCTGGGTGGCGGTGCAGAGGACCACCGAACAGCCGCAGACCCCCGCCAGATAATCCAGGGTGCCGTTGAGGAGGTGGAGGCATTTGATGGGGATGGACTGCACCTCGTCGAGGAGGATGACCGAACCGGCCAGCTGGTGAAACCGGCGGACCGAGGCGGATTTCCCGCTGAAGAGGGTGTTGAGGAACTGGACGGCCGAGGTGAGGATCATCGGCGCGTTCCAGCGCTCGGTGAGGAGTTGGTGGCGCGCGCGGCCGTCGTCCTCACCCACCTCTTTGCCCTCCGGCACCACCGCATCGCCATGGTGTTCCAGCAGGGCGTCTCCCGCCTTCAGTGTTTTGCCCAGCACGCCGGCGTTTTGGGTGAGGATGGACTTGTAGGGGGCGATGTAGAATATCCGCCGCATCTTCCAGCGGCGGGCGCAGGCCAGGGCGTAACGCACCGAGCTGAGGGTCTTCCCCCCGCCGGTGGGGACATAGAGCCGATAGATGCCCGGGACCCGCTGGGCAAAGGCCAGACAGGCGTCCGCAATCTCCCCCCGCGCAATCTCGATGGCATTTCTGTCGGGCATCCGGGCAAAATCCTGCATCTGCTTTTCCAGATTGTCGACCATCTGCTCCCACAGGGGGGCAACATCCACTTCCGGGGAGGGGGGTAGGCCCGCTTCAAAGAGATAGGCGTCGTAGCGGTCGGCATCGACAAGGGCGCTCTCCAGAAAGCGCTGTGTCATCCCGAACAAAAAGGCGTAGAGCGCGTTGGCTGAAGCGCCCGCCTTTTTGGCGATGTCCACCAGCACTTTTTTGTGCAGCTGCCACTCCCCCCTGGCCTGCGCAAAGAGGCGGTCCCACTCGCCCTTTTCCAGGCAGTCGGAGAAAAAGCGGGCAAACACTTCGTCCCAGTCCGGGGGCTTGCGGGGGGCGAGCCTGTTGCGCAGCGGCAAATCCCCATTTAAATCCAGGCAGTCGGGGAGACCGCTGTGGTGGCCGCAGATGGCGGCCACCATCAATTCGGACAGCAGCCCGTCCACCCCGGTCATGGGGTTGCAGTGCTCGACCCACCTGCCGCCGGCGGCGCTGTGGTTGACGGTGCCCCGCAGGGCGGGGAGGGCTTTGCGGATATAGTCCTGAAATTCCCGGCTGTACTTCCCCATGTCGTGGAGCAAACCCACCAGGTAGAAGGTGATGGGGAGACCAATGTCGAGACCCACCGTGCGGCAGCTCTCGGCCACCGCGGAAAGGTGCGCTTTGAGGGGTTGCTCCCTCTCGTCCCCAGTTTTGTGGGCAATATACACTGCGCCACCACCTTTTCACTATATTTATTTAAATAATACGCTTTTTGATTGGACAAATCAACCAATTCGCGACATTTTTTGACATTTGAACATTCGACGAAATCCGACAATTTTGGGGGAAAGAAATGGCCCGGAGATACCCGAGCCATTTCTGCCTATGATTTTGCCAGGTAAAAAAGCATGTCCCCCACCTGTGGGTCGGGGGAGGAGACCACATACCGCCTGCCGTAGGGCTCGATGGCGGGCTGCAAGTCCTCAAAGGGGTAGAAGTCCAATTGAATGGACTCCGGCTGCTGCAGCAAGAAATTGCAGACGTACTCCACCAGGTAGTAGCCGTCCCAACCGCTGCCGACGATGTGGAGGGATTCGATGTCTTGGGGCCGACGAGAATTCTCATGCCCCGGGTTCATATGCAGCTTGTCTGCATACATAAGCGATGCCTTCCTTCTTATAGTTTATTTGAAGACAGAGATCGCCTGCCCTCCTTTCTCCCCCGGGTTCCTTGACATCGCCGTATTTTGTGCGGTAAACTTAAAATGCAGTTTTAGGTTTGCCGTATTTTGACGGTGCCAATTGCTTTTGGAATAGCCTGCAGTGGTCAAGACTGTGGGCTATTCTTTTCATAGCGACTTTGGAGCTATCTCAACTGCCCTCGCCACTCATTGTATTTGCCCACGCACGTTTTGTCAATATGTTTTATTTTGTTTTTACTGAAATCAAATTAGCTTTGCACTTCAAAAAATTTTCTCTTGCACCCCATTGCCTTCGTATTGTATACTGTCTATGTTCATATCGTAGATATGCGGATTGAAAGAGTAAGAACAATATTTCCTGTAGCAAATTTTATTAGGAAAAAATGGGAGGTGAGAACACCTCCCATTTTTCTCGACAAAAAACTCCCCTGTAAGAACAGGGGAGTTCTGGTGAACCACCGGGGATTCGAACCCCGGACCCTTTGATTAAAAGTCAAATGCTCTGCCAACTGAGCTAGTGGTTCATATTCTGAAAAATGCGCCCGTAAAGCGCTTATTTATAATAGCACCTGCCCCCTGCAAAGTCAACACTTTTTTGCCAAATTTCCGGAAATCTGCGGGGCGGCTGGTCGGCCCCGCGCACCCTCTGCGCCGCTTTGAAGGGGACGTCTCTCCCCCCGCCGGCCGCGCTCCCCACTATCCTGCCCCACCGCGCAAAAAATATACCGATTTTTTGCCGGGCCGCCGGGGCGCAAAAAGCGAGCGGCGGCCACAAGTGGCCGCCGCTCTCCCATCGCCGTGCAGGCGTTTTCTTATATTTTATACAGGGCAGGTCCGGTCAGTCGCGCTCTTTGGTGGCGATCTTCGCCCTCACCATGTCGGTGAAGGCCTCCACCGACATGGCGCCCAGGTCGCCCTCGCTGCGGGAGCGGACCGAGACGTTGCCCTCGGACTGCTCCTTCTCGCCCACCACCAGCATGTAGGGGATCTTCTGCAACTGGGCCTCGCGGATCTTGTAGCCCATCTTCTCGGCGCGGTAGTCCCCCTCGACCCGGATACCCTGGCTGTCCAGCTGCTGCTGCAACTGCTGGGCGTAGTCGTGGAACTTCTCGCTGATGGGGACGATCTTCACCTGCACCGGGGCCAGCCAGGTGGGGAAGGCGCCGGCAAAGTGCTCGATGAGGATGCCGATGAACCGCTCGATGCTGCCAAAGACCACCCGGTGGATCATCACGGGACGGTGCTTTTGGCCGTCCTCGCCGGTGTACTCCAGCTCAAAGCGCTCGGGCATCTGCATGTCCAGCTGAATGGTGCCGCACTGCCAGGTGCGGCCGATGGCGTCCACCAGGTGGAAGTCCAGTTTGGGCCCGTAGAAGGCACCGTCGCCCTCGTTGATGGTGTACTCCCGGCCCAGCTCCTCCATGGCCTCCTTCAGGCCGTTGGTGGCGCGCTCCCAGTCCTCGTCGCTGCCCATGTGGTCCTCGGGCATGGTGGAGAGCTCGATCTTATAGGGGAAGCCGAAGAGGCTGTACACCTCGTCGATGAGGCGGATGACCCCTTTGATCTCGTCCTTGATCTGCTCGGAGGTCATGAAGATGTGGGCGTCGTCCTGGGTGAAGCAGCGCACCCGCATCAGCCCGTGAAGGGCGCCGGAGAGCTCGTGCCGGTGCACCAGACCCAGCTCGCCCACCCGCATGGGCAGGTCGCGGTAGGAGTGGGGCTGGGTCTTGTAGACCAGCATCCCGCCGGGGCAGTTCATCGGCTTGATGGCGAAGTCCTGCTCGTCGATGACGGTGGTGTACATGTTGTCCTTGTAGTGGCCCCAGTGGCCGCTGCGCTCCCACAGGGTGCGGCTGAGGATGATGGGGGTGCTGATCTCCTGGTAGCCGGCCTTGTGGTGGATCTCCCGCCAGTAGTCGATGAGGGTGTTTTTGAGCACCATCCCCTTGGGCAGGAAGAAGGGGAAGCCGGGGCCCTCATCCAGCAGGGTGAAGAGCTCCAACTCCTTGCCCAGCTTGCGGTGGTCCCGCTTTTTGGCCTCTTCCAGCAGGGCCAGGTGCTCTTCCAGCAAGCTGGCCTTGGGGAAGGCGGTGCCGTAGACGCGGCAGAGCATGGCCTTGTCCGAATCGCCCCGCCAGTAGGCGCCGGTGGCGCTGGTGAGCTTGACGGCTTTGACCTTGGAGGTGTCCAGCAGGTGGGGCCCGGCGCAGAGGTCGGTGAAGTCCCCCTGTTTAAAGAAGGAGATCTTCTCCCCCTTGCCGGCGTGCTCCTCGATCAGCTCCAGCTTGTAGGGCTGGTCGGCCATCAGCTCCTTGGCCTCAGCGGGGTCCAGCTCGAAGCGCTCCAGGGGCAGGGCCTCCTTGGCGATCTTCTTCATCTCGGCCTCGATCTTCTCCAGGTCCTCGGTGGTGAAGGGCTTCTCCACGTCGAAATCGTAGTAGAAACCGCCGTCGATGGCCGGGCCGATGGCGAATTTCACCCCGGGGAAGAGGTGCTGCACCGCCTGGGCCAGGACGTGGGAGGCGGTGTGCCAGAAAACCCGCTTGCCCGCCGCGTCTTCAAAGGTCAGTATCTCCAGGGAACAGTCCTTCTCCAGCGGCTGGCGCAGGTCGGCCACCTCGCCGTCCACCAGGCCGCCCACCGCGTTGCGGTAAAGGCCCATGGAGATCTGCTTGGCCACCTCCGCCACGGTAGAGCCCTGCTCCTCCTGCAGCGACGAGCCGTCTTTCAGTTTGACATCGATCATTGTTGTCTCCTCCTCACTGTGCGCCCGAAGGGGCGCTGTGTGCACAAGTTGCCGCGTCTGTGCGGCGGGGTCCAGAGGGGCTGGCGGCGGGAAGGCCGCGCCCTGCGCCCGGCCCGTCGGCCGCGGCGCAATAAAAAAACTTCACCCCTCGCATCTTCCAAGGGGTGAAGTCACACTCTCGCAAACTCCACGGTTCCACCCAAATTGCGCCCGGCAAGGGGCGCCACTCGTGCCAGGGGATAACGGCCCTGAGCCGGCAGGGATTGGCTGCACTCCGAGGTGGTACGCGGCCCCGCCCCACCCCGCGCCGCTTTCAGCCGGCGGCGGCGCTCTCTTTTGGGGGGAAGGTGGGCGCGCATGTCCTCATCTACGCTTTTTCTATTTTCATACTAGCACAGCTTTTCCCCCCTGTCAATCGCCATCTGAGCGCCTGGCAGGCCGCTTTTCGGCGAAAAAAAGCACGCCTATTGGAGGGGACTTCCGCCCCCTGCGCCCGTCTTTGCGCCTTGACAGCAACTTGTTCCTAATATAAAATAAGAACAGTGTCCTTTTTGTTCTAACTGCTAAAAAATACATGCTGAAAAGCAAAAAATTCAAAGAAAAGGAGGGATTTTCTCTATGCCATTTACGCCTGTAACCATTGCAATCATCGCCGTTTCAGCGGTGATTTTGGCAGTCGTCGCCTTTGCCGGCGGCTTTGCCTACCGCAAGAAAGTGGCCGAATCCAAAATCGGCGCAGCCGAGACCGAAGCGACCAGAATTGTAAATGACGCCGTGAAAGAGGCGCAGGCCCGCAAGAAAGAGAGCCTGCTGGAAGCCAAAGACGAGATCCTCAAACTGAAGACCGAAACCGACCGGGAACTGAAAGACCGCCGGGCGGACATCTCCCGCCAGGAGAAACGGGTCATTCAAAAAGAGGAGTCCCTGGACAAAAAAATCGCCGGGGTGGAGCAGAAGAGCGACCGGCTGGAGAAGAAGCTCAAGGACGCCGAGGACCGCCTGGCCGAGGCCGAGGCCATCAAGGCCAGCCAGTTTGAGACCCTGGAGAAGATCTCCGGCCTGACCGCTGAGCAGGCCAAGGCCCAGCTGCTGGAAAAGCTGGACGAGGAACTGACCCACGAGAAGGCCCTGAAGATCAACGCCTACGAGGCCCACCTGAAAGAGGAGCAGGACGAGATGACCCGCAACCTGCTGGGCCTCTCCATCGCCCGCTGCGCCGCCGACCACGCCTCGGAGGCCACCGTCTCGGTGGTGCCCCTGCCCAACGACGAGATGAAGGGGCGGATCATCGGCCGCGAGGGCCGCAACATCCGCGCGCTGGAGACCCTGACCGGGGTCGACCTGATCATCGACGACACCCCCGAGGCCATCACCCTCTCGAGCTTTGACCCGGTGCGCCGGGAGGTGGCACGGGTGGCCCTGGAGCGGCTGATCCAGGACGGCCGGATCCACCCCTCCCGCATCGAGGAGATGGTGAACAAGGCCAAAAACGAGGTGGAGAACACCATCAAACAGGAGGGGCACCGCGCCGTGATGGAACTGGGTATCCACGGCATCAACCCCGAACTGGTCAAGTTGCTGGGCCGGCTGCGCTACCGCACCAGCTACGGCCAAAACGTCCTCAACCACTCGATGGAGGTCGCCCAGCTCTCGGGCCTTCTGGCCGGTGAACTGGGGGTGGACGTGGACATGGCCAAGCGGGCCGGGCTGCTGCACGACATCGGCAAGGCCCTGGACCACGAGGTCGAGGGCTCCCACATCAAGATCGGGGTGGACGTGGCCAAGCGCTACCGGGAGAACCCCCAGATCATCCACGCCATCGAGGCCCACCACGGCGACGTGGAGGCCCAGACCGTTCTCGCCTGCATCGTCAAGGCGGCCGACGCCATCAGCGCCGCCCGCCCGGGCGCCCGCCGGGAGAACGTGGAGAACTACATCAAGCGGCTGCAGCGGCTGGAAGAGCTGACCAACTCCTTCGACGGGGTCGAGAAGTCCTTTGCCATCCAGGCCGGCCGCGAGGTGCGGATCATGGTCAAGCCCGAGGTCATCAAGGACGACGAGATGACCGTGCTGGCCCACGACATCGTCAAGAAGATCGAGTCCGACCTGGACTACCCCGGCCAAATCAAGGTGCACATCATCCGCGAGAGCCGGGCCATCGACTTCGCCAAGTAAGGCCGCACCCTTTTTCTGTACACAGAGCGCCCCGCGCCGGAGAAATCCCGGCGCAGGGCGCTTTTTTCGCCGCTTTTGTGCTATAATACCAGACAGGATCGGCCGCCCGGCCCCGGAGATGGGGCGGGCGGGCTTTTGAGAAGGGAGCGGAGAGATGTGAACATCCTCTTTATCGGGGACGTGGTGGGGCCAGCCGGCTGCCGCCACCTGCAGCGGGTGCTGCCCGACCTGCGGCGGCAGTACGGGGCCCAGCTGTGCATCTGCAACGGGGAGAACTCGGCCGAGGGGAACGGCCTCAGCTACGACAGCGCCCAGATGCTCCTGCAGGCCGGGGCCGACGTGATCACCACCGGCAACCACCTCTTTAAAAAGAGGGAGGCCCTCTCCCTCCTCGAGGAGATGCCCCACGTGGTGCGCCCCCTCAACTACACCCGGGCGCCGGGCTGCGGCTGGTACCTCTTTGACAGCATCCGCGGGCAGGTCTGCGTGGTCTCCCTGATGGGGACGGTCTTTATGGACGGCCTCCCCAGCCCCTTTGAGACGATGGACGAATTTCTCAAAGACCCGCCCTGCGAGACGGTGGTGGTGGACTTTCACGCCGAGGCCACCAGCGAGAAGCGGGCCATGGGGTTTTACCTGGACGGGCGGGTGGCCGCCGTGCTGGGCACCCACACCCACGTGCAGACCGCCGACGCCCAGATCCTGCCCGGCGGCACCGCCTACATCACCGACGCGGGGATGACCGGGCCTGCCGACTCGGTACTGGGGGTGAAAAAGGAAATCATTCTGGAGCGGTTCCTCACCCACCTGCCGAACCGGTTCGAGATCGCCTCCGGCCCCTGCACCCTCTGCGGGGTCGCCTTGGAACTGGAGGGCAAAAGAGCGAAAAATATCACCTCTTTTTGTGTATAACAACCATATATTTCCTTTGCTATTGTAAAAATATAGTCAATGTGTTACACTCTCTTTATCAGGAGTTCACCTTGTAAGGAGGGTGTTACATGGAAGTGTTAAAGGTGTCGTCCAAGTCCGCGCCCAACTCTGTGGCGGGCGCAATCGCAGCAGTGGTCAAAGAAAGCGGTGCGGCTGAACTCCAGGCGGTGGGCGCTGGCGCGATCAACCAGGCCCTCAAGGCGGTGGCCGTTGCCCGGGGCTACATGGCGCCGTCGGGGGTCAACCTGATCTGTATCCCCGCCTTTACCACCATCGCCATTGACGGGGAAGAAAAGACCGGTATCAAGCTCATTGTAGAGCCCCGCTGAATCGGGGTTCCAGGTCGGGTGGGGCGGTCCGACGCCCCGCCGTCAGCCAGCGCCGCTCGCGGGCGCTGGCTGTCTTTTTGTACCGCCCCGGGCGATAAGGGGCCCCATTTTGGCATAAACTGATAGGGGGGCGGACACCCCGGCCGCCCCCCAGTTTACAAAACGGCATTTATTCTCTATAATAGAGGTACCATTTTTCCGCATTTCTCCCCGCCCCCGCTGGGCGCCGGGCGAGAGGTGCCTGTTTTGATTGCTTTCAGGCGGGCGCGGGGGCAGCGCTCCCCCGCCCCGCCAGACGAATGGAAAAGGGAGTGACTTGGTTTGTTGAAATTAGAAAACCACCTGGGCACGACAACGATCACCACCGAATACTTTGCCGGTCTCATCGGCAACGTGGTCTCTAGCTGCTACGGCGTGGTGGGGATCTCCGCCTCGACCCCGATGCAGGGGATGTTGCGCCGGGTGTCCGGCCGCTCCACTCCCGCGCAGGGGGTCAAGATCAAGGCGATCGGCGACAAGCTGGTCGTGGACATTCACATCAAGGTCCTCTACGGAATCAACGTTTCCGCCATTGTGAAAAGCATCATGAACAAAGTCCGGTACGCCGTCTCCCAGGCCGTGGGTCTGCAGGTGGCAAAGATCAACGTCTTTGTTGACGACATGACGGCCGAATAAAGGGGAGTATTTGGATGATAACAGGACAACTGCTGCGCGACAGCATCATCTCCGGCGCCAACAACATTCAAAACCAGCGGTTGGCGGTGGATGAGTTAAACGTCTTTCCGGTGCCCGACGGGGACACCGGCACCAACATGTCCATGACCATCGGCAACGGGGCCAAAGAGCTGGCCGTGCTGCCGGACAGCTGCACCGTGGCCGAGGCCGCCAAGACCGCCGCCTCGGCCCTGCTGCGGGGGGCTCGGGGCAATTCGGGGGTCATCCTGTCCCTGATCTTCCGCGGCTTTTCCAAGGGACTCAAGGGGCTGGAGACCGCCTCCCCCGCCGACCTGGCCCGCGCCCTGCAAGAGGGGGTGGCCGGGGCCTACAAGGCGGTGATGAAGCCCACAGAGGGCACCATCCTCACGGTGGCCCGGGTGTCGGCCGAGCGGGCGGTGGAGTACGCCCCCCACGCCGAGAGCGCCGCCGATCTGTGGGCGCTGGTCTGCCAGGTGGCCGAGGAGACCCTGGCCGAGACCCCCGAACTGCTGCCGGTGCTGAAAAAGGCCGGGGTGGTGGACGCCGGCGGACGCGGGCTGCTGGTCATCTTCCAGGGGATGCTGCAGGTGCTGCAGGGCGGCCCGGTGGTGGAGGGCGAAAACCGCCCCGCCGAAAAGGCCAAAAAGGCCGCCGGCACCAAAGAGGTGGCCGGCGAGTTCGACATGTCCATGACCGAGCTCTACTGCACCGAGTTCATCATCAACCGGGGCGAGGACCGGCAGGATCCCCTGAAGCTGCGGGCCTTTTTGGAGGCCATGGGCAACAGCGTGGTCTTTGTGGACGACGAGGACATCATCAAGGTGCACGTGCACACCGGGGACCCGGGCGCCGCCTTGAGCGAGGCGGTCAAGTGGGGCTACCTGACCAACCTGAAAATCGAGAACATGCTCGAGCAGTACAAGGCCCGGCTGGCCGAGGGGGCCAACCCCGAGGAGGAAGTCCCCCCCACCTTTGCCGCCGACGAAGACGAGGACCGCTTTGATTACCAGCCGGTGGACCCGGACTGCGAGTACGGCTTTGTGGCAGTGGCCGCCGGCAGCGGCATCAAGACCCTCTTTTTGGATTTGGGGGTCAACGCGGTGGTCAGCGGGGGGCAGACCATGAACCCCTCCACCGAGGACATCCTCAAGGCCATCCACTCGGTGCCGGCCAAAACGGTGTTCGTGCTGCCCAACAACAAAAATATCATCATGTCCGCCGAACAGACCCTGGTCCTGGCCGACCGCCGGGTGGTGGTGCTGCAGACCCGCACCATCCCCCAGGGGCTCTCGGCCATGCTGAGTTTTGACCCCTCCGCCTCGGTGCGGGAGAACTCGGTGAACATGACCAAGGCCATCGACCACGTGGGCACCGGGCAGATCACCTATGCCGCCCGCAACTCCGACTACGACGGCCACAAAATCAAAGAGGGGCAGATGCTGGCCCTGTTGGGGGGCAAGCTCTCCTTCACCGAGAGCGACCTGCAGAAGGCGGTGGTCAAGCTGGTGCGCCAGCTCATCAAAAAGGACACCTCCTTCATCACCCTCATCACCGGGCAGGACGTCCCCACCGCCGAAAGCGAGCAGATCGAAAACGCCGTGCGCGCCCGCCTCCCCGAAGGGGTGGAGATGGCGGTGGTCTACGGCGGCCAGCCGGTCTATTACTACATCATTTCCGCCGAATAGAGAGCTGTTCGGCCCTTGGCGCGGCAGTGGCGGCGCAGCCGGTTGCAGCCGGCCGCCGCCCCTGCCGCCCTTTTATTTTCCCGCGAGAGGAGGAAGCGCCGTGGACGGACAGCGGGACCTGTTTTCCATCGACATACAGTACGTCAAAGGGGTGGGGCCGAAGCGGGCCGAGCTGTTTTCCAAGCTGGGCATCGACTCGGTGGGCGCCCTGCTGCAGTTTTACCCCCGGGCCTACATCGACCTGCAGCAGACGCTCCCCCTCTCACAAGCGCCCTTTGACGCCCCCTGCGCGGTGCTGGGGCGGGTGGTGCGCAAACTCCCCCCCGCCCGGCTGGGCGGGGGCAAGACCCTCTACAAGCTGCTGGCCACCGACTTCACCCAGGACTTTGCCGTCGTCTTCTGGCAAAACCGCTTCCCCTACGAGTCCCTCAAGGAGGGGCAGGACTACCTCTTCTACGGCAAATTCGGCGGCACCCTGACCCAGCGGGAGATCAACTCCCCCCTCTTTTTGCCCGAGGGGGAGCGGCGGGACCTGCTGCCGGTCTACCCCCTGACCAAGGGGCTGACCTCCAAGGCGGTGGCCACGGCGGTGGAAAACGCCCTCGCGGCCTACGGGGAGGAGATCCCCGACCCCCTGCCCGCCCCGGTGCAGGCCGAATACCAGCTCTGCCGGGCGGGGTACGCGGTGAAGAACATCCACCGCCCCGAGACCGCCCAGGCCGCCCAGACCGCCCGCCGCCGGCTGATTTTCGAGGAGCTGCTGGTGTTGCAGTTGGGGCTGGGCAGCCTCAAAAAAAAGGGGCGGGAGCACACCGACTTGCAGATCCCCGCCGCCGACCTGGGGCCCTTTTTGCAGGCCCTCCCCTACTCCCTCACCGGGGCGCAGCTGCGCTGCATCGGCGAGATCGGGGGGGACATGGCGGGGGCGGTGCCCATGAACCGGCTGCTGCAGGGTGACGTGGGCTCAGGCAAGACGGTGGTGGCCGCCGCCGCCGTCTACCGGGCCGCCCAGGCCGGGGTGCAGAGTGCCCTGATGGCCCCCACCGAGATCCTCGCCGCCCAGCACCACCGCACCCTGGAGGAGCTACTTCGCCCCCTGGGGCTGACCGTCGCCCTCCTCACCGGGTCGATGAAGGCCGCCGAGAAGCGGGCGGTGCTGGCCGGGCTGCAAGACGGCAGCACCGACTTGGTGGTGGGCACCCACGCCCTGCTGGGGGAGGCGGTCTCCTTTGCCGAGCTGGGGCTGGTCATCACCGACGAGCAGCACCGCTTTGGGGTCAACCAGCGGGGCGCCTTGGGGGACAAGGGCCGCGCCCCCCACGTGCTGGTGATGAGCGCCACCCCCATCCCCCGCACCCTGGCGCTGATCATCTACGGCGACCTGGACATCTCGGTGCTGGACGAAAAGCCCGCCGGGCGGCGGGAGATCGAGACCTTTGCCGTGGGCTACGGCCGCTACCAGCGGGCCCTGAACTTCGCCGAGAAGCAGATCGCCGCCGGCCACCAGGTCTACGTGGTCTGCCCCCTCATCGAGGAGGGGGAGAGCGAACTGGAGAGCGTGAGCGCGGTGCGCGACCAGATGGCCGCCTACCTCCCCCACCGCCGCATCGGCCTGCTGCACGGGAAGATGAAGGCCCGGGAGAAGGAGGCGGTGATGGCCGCCTTCTCGGCCGGAGAGCTGGACGCCCTCTGCTCCACCACGGTGGTGGAGGTGGGGGTGGACGTGCCCAATGCCAACCTGATGATGATCCACAACGCCGACCGGTTCGGCCTCTCGGCCCTGCACCAGCTGCGGGGCCGGGTGGGGCGCTCGGACTGCCAGAGCTACTGTATCCTCCTCTCCAAGAGCGGGGGGGAGGGGGCCCGCAAGCGGCTGCAGGCCATGTGCGAGAGCTCCGACGGCTTCGCCCTGGCCAACCTGGATCTGGAGATGCGGGGCCCCGGCGACTTTTTCGGGGCGGCCCAGCACGGCCTGCCCCAGCTCAAGATCGCCGACCTGCTCACCGACCGCACCACCCTGGCCGAGACCTCGGCCGTGGCCCGCCAACTGCTGGACGAGGACGCCACCCTCCGCCGCTGGCCCCTGCTGCGCCAGGCGGTGGGGCGGCTCTTCTCCTCCATCTCCGAAAACGGATTCAACTGACCGCCGCCGCGGCCCCACAAGAAAGGAAAGACCCGCCATGTCCACCCTCTTTCAAAACGCCACCCTCATCGACGAACAAGGGCGCCTCTCCCCCCACACCGACTTGCTGGTGGAGGGGGGACTCATCGCCCGCATCGGCCCCCACCTGCCGGTCGAAGGGGCCCGGGTGATCGACTGCACCGGGCAGTTTTTGACCCCCGGGCTCTGCAACCTCCACGCCCACACCCCCATGAACATCTTCAAGGGGATCGCCGAGGACGTGAACATCGACGACTGGTTCAACCGGGAGCTCTGGCCCTACGAGTCCAAGATCACCGACGAGGACATCTACTGGGGCTCCAAGCTGGCCATCGCCGAGATGGCCCAGAACGGGGTCACCGCCTTTGCCGACCACTACTTCGGCGGGGCGATGATCGCCCAGGCCGCCCGGGAGTGCGGGCTGCGGGCGGACATCGCCTACACCGCCTTCGGCTTTGGGGGGGACGCCGCCGCCGAGATACAGGCCACCGAGGACCTGATGGACGCCTGCGCCGGCGATCCCCTGGTGCAGGTGCGCTTCGGCCCCCACTCCCCCTACATGTGCACCCCGGAGGTGCTCACCGCCCTCGTCGAGCGGGCCCGGGCCCGGGGGGTGGGCATCCACCTGCACGTCTCCGAGACCGCCGCCCAGGTGGCCGAGAGCCGGGAAAAGTACGGCCGCACCCCCTTTGCGGTGGTGGCCGACTGCGGGGGCTTCACCCTGCCCTGTATCGTCGCCCACGCCCTCTACATCGAGGAGGGCGACCTCCCCCTGCTGGGGGAGGACACCTTTGTCGCCGCCTGCCCCAAGACCTATCTCAAGCTGGGGATGGGCGAGGGCGGGCTCTGGCGGCACTGGAAAAACCTCCGCCTGGCCACCGGCACCGACGGGGCGGCCAGTTCGGCCACCGTCAATCCGCTGGAACAGGCCCGTCTCTTCGCCCTGCTGGGCAAGTGGCGGGACCAGGCCGAGGACTTCGCCCTGAAAGACATCTGGCGGCTCCTCTTTGCCGGGCACCAGGCCCTGGGCTTTCACAGCGGCCGGTTAAAGGAGGGCTGGGCCGCCGACCTGAACGTCTGGTCGCTGGACGACCCCGCCACCGCCCCCCTCTACGATCCCCTGGCCGCCATCCTATACAGCGCTGACCCGGCGCGGGCCATCCGCCACACCCTGGTCGGCGGCCGCTTTGTCAAGGAGGACGGCCGCCTCACTTTCGACGTGGAGGAGATCTTGCGGGAGTCCGCCCGCTGCGCCGCCGCCATCGGAAGGCGGGGCAAAGGGGAGAGCAAACTCTTCTTTTGACACCCATCCCGACTTATTTTAAGGAGGAAACCGAGATGCCCGTCACCCCTGTGGACGACCGACAGACCGACTACCTGGCCCTGGTGCGCCAGGGCTATGACAACTGCGCCGCCGACTACTGCGCCGCCCGCAGCGGGGACCGGGAGCCGGCGCTGGACTGGCTGCTGCCCCTTCTGGCCCCCGAGGACCGGGCCCTGGACATCGGTTGCGGGGGCGGGGTGCCGGTGACCCGCGCCCTCTGCCAACGCTGCCGGGAGGTGGTGGGGGTCGACCTCTCCCCCGCCCAACTGGCCATCGCCCGCAGGCAGGTGCCGGAGGCTCGACTCCTCTGCGGCGACTTTCTGGAGCTGGCCATCGAGGGACCCTTTGCGGCGATCACCTGTTTTTACACCCTCTTTCACACCCGGCGGGACCTCCACCCCGCCTTTCTGCGCAAGGTGAAGGAGCTGCTGGCCCCGGGCGGCTACTTTCTCTTCTCCGCCGCCCGGGAGGACGAGCCCTCCTACACCGAGCCCGACTTCTTCGGCACCACCATGTACTGGAGCAACTTCGCCGCCGCCACCTACCGGGAACTGCTGGAGGAGATGGGCTTCTCGGTGCTTCGGAGCGAAGAGGTGCTCTGGGGCGCGGGGGAGCGCCACCCCTTTTTGCTGGCAAGAAAGGATAGCGACCGCTGAATCTCGCCCCTTCCCTCTCTTTTTCTCAAATATCGGGGAAAAAGAGGGGGATTTTCTTTGCCTTTTGTCGAATCATCAGCCCTTGCTCGGCTAACCATTCTTTTTTCCAATGGAGCGGGCCGGGGCGAATGGTGGCCGGCCTGTCCCGAATATGCTATACTAAAACCCATAGAAAACCTCGAGCAGCGCCCGGCGCACCGGCCCCTTCCGGTGCGCCGGGCGGTTCACAGGAAAGGCGGTACAGCAATGGGATACAGCTTAAATCACCGAGAGACCGACGCCCTCTTCGACCGGCTGGCGGCAGAGTACAAAATCTATGCCCCCAAGCGGTTTGCCAAGCAGGGGCGCTACTCGGACACCGACATCGTGCGCTATGACGAGATTCACACGGCAGAGGAGATCGTCTGGGACAAGAAGTCCGACTTCTCCGCCAAAGAGGTGCTCACCCCGGTGACCGAGCCCATCTTCTACTTCACCGAGGATGAGTACCGGGAGAGCGGGGCCCCAAAAAAGAAGATCCTCATCTTCCTGCGGCCCTGCGACATCAACGCCTTTGAGCACCAGGACCGCATCTACCTGGACAATGGCGGCTTCTGCGACAGCTACTACCAGCGGATGCGGGAGAAGACCCGCTTCGTGCTGATGGAGTGCACCGAGGGCTGGGACACCTGTTTTTGCTGCTCCATGGGCGCCAACAGGGCAGAGGAGTACAGCGCCGCCGTCCGCCACACCGAGGAGGGGATCCTCTGGTCGGTGAAGGACGAGGAGCTGGCCCCCCATTTCGCCGGCTGTGAAGAGGTCGATTGGCAGTTGCAGTTCATCGAGAAAAACCAGTTTGACGTCAAGATCCCCGAGATCGCCGACAAGGAGACCCTGGCCAAGCTGAAAAAGCACCCCATGTGGCAGGAGTACAACGACCGCTGTGTCAGCTGCGGCAGCTGCACCCTGGCCTGCAGCACCTGCACCTGCTTTACCACCCGGGACAAGATCTACAGCGAGAACGCCATGGCCGGCGAGCGCCGCCGGGTGCACGACTCCTGCCAGATCGCCGGATTCGACGCCATGGCCGGCGGGCACGGGTTCCGCACCACCCCGGCCGACCGCATCCGCTACCGGGCCCTCCACAAGGTGCACGATTACAAGGCCCGCTTTGGGGACTACCACATGTGCGTCGGCTGCGGCCGGTGCAGCGCCCGGTGCCCCAAGTTCATCTCCTTCCCGGCCATCATCAACAAGATGAGCGCCGCCCTGGAGGAGATCGCGGCCGAAGCGTCGAAATAGAGTGAGGAGGACGACCCTATGACAAATCCCGTGATGCCCAAAGCACACCGCATTTTACATATCAACCACGAGACGGAGATGGAGTACACCTTCCGCATCGAGGCCGACTTTGTCCCCGAGCACGGGCAGTTCTTTCAGCTCTCGGTCCCCCGGGTGGGCGAGTGCCCCATCTCGGTGAGCTCCTTTGGCGAGGGCTGGCTGGAATTCACCATCCGCGCCGTGGGCAAGGTGACCGACGAGCTGTTCTCCATGCGCCCCGGCGACGAGCTGTTCCTGCGCGGGCCCTACGGCAAGGGCTGGCCGGTGGAGGAGCTGCGGGGCAAACACCTGGTGTTTGTGACCGGCGGCACCGGGCTGGCGCCGGTGAAGAGCTGGCTGAACAAGCTCTACGACGAGCCGGAGATGGCCGAGAGCGTCCACCTGATCGCCGGGTTCAAAAACGAGGCCGGCATCCTCTTCAAGCCCGACCTCGCCCGCTGGAAGGAGCGCTTTTCCACCCACTACACCCTGGACAATGACCAGATCGAGGGCTGGAACACCGGGCTGGTGACCAAGTTCATCCCCGAGATCCCCTTTGACACCTTTGGGGGCAACTACGCCGTGATCATCGTCGGGCCCCCGGTGATGATGCACTTCGCCGCCCTGGAAGCGGTGAAATGCGGGGTGCCGGAGGAGAAGATCTGGGTCTCGTTCGAGCGCAAGATGTCCTGCGCGGTGGGCAAGTGCGGCCACTGCCGCATCGACGAGACCTACGTCTGCCTGGAAGGGCCGGTATTCCCGTACACTGTGGCCAAAAACCTGCTGGACTAAGGGGAGGCATTGAGGATGAACTGCGATATCAACATCAAACAACTGCAAAAAAACTGCTGGCGGCAGTCCAAGGTGCCCGGTGAATTCATGCTGCAGCTGCGGGTGCCCGGCTCCCTGATCGAAGCCAAGCACCTGGAGCGGGTGATCTACATCGCCAACACCTGGGGCAACGGCCTCTTTCACGTGGGGATGCGCCACACCCTGAACGTCCCCGGCGTCAAGTACGAAAACATCCCGGCGGTCAACGCCTACATCAAAGACTACATCTCCCAGGTGGAAAATGAGATGTGCGGGGTGGAGATGGAGGAGTCGGAGAACGGCTACCCCACCATCGGCGCCCGCAACATCATGGCCTGCATCGGCAACCGCCACTGCATTCTCGCCAACTACAACACCCAGGAGCTGGCCAAGAAGATCGAGCCCCTCATCTTCCCCAGCCACTACCACATCAAAATCGGGATGTCCGGCTGCCCCAACGACTGCGGCAAGGGCCAGTGCAACGACTTCGGCATCATCGGCCAGGCCAAGATGGACTACGTCTACGACCGCTGCATCGGCTGCGGCCAGTGCGTGGACGCCTGCAAAAAGCACGCCACCGGTGTGTTGAGCATGACCGAGGACAAAAAGGTCGCCAAGGACGCCTGCTGCTGCCTGGGCTGCGGCGAGTGCGCCGTGGTCTGCCCGGCCGGGGCCTGGGTGCGCCAGCCCAAGAAGTTCTTCCGCATCACCATCGGCGGCCGGACCGGCAAGCACACCCCCCGCCTGGGCAAGACCTTCATCAACTTCGCCACCGAAGAGGTGGTGCTGGGGGTGCTGGGCAACTGGCAGAAATTCTCC
The DNA here is from genome assembly GCF_009876955.1 of Bittarella massiliensis (ex Durand et al. 2017). Classification (NCBI taxonomy): domain Bacteria; kingdom Bacillati; phylum Bacillota; class Clostridia; order Eubacteriales; family Oscillospiraceae; genus Bittarella (ex Durand et al. 2017); species Bittarella massiliensis (ex Durand et al. 2017). The sequence goes on from NZ_WWVY01000008.1 coordinate 94,952, forward strand.
GCCTGGGTGCTGGACTACAAGCCCGTCTACATGCACGGCGGCCACCTGATCGACATGGCCGGGTACGAGAAGTTCAAGGAGATGATCCTCGACGGGGTGGAGCTCAACCCCGAGGCCAAGGTCGCCCAGCGGATCATGTGGGCCGAGAGCGAGATGCGGGGTCAAATCAACGTCATTCCCATCGGCGAGCATCCGGTGGCCGGCCCCCAGCAATAAAGGCGCGGTGCGCCTTTATTGCTGTTTGGCAGCAAAGCTCTGCGCACAATGTGCGCAGTTTTGCATAAGCAAAACCGCTTTGCAGCCCCGCTGCTGGGTAGGCTGTCGGATGCAGGAGCGCCCGGCCGAGGGGAGCAAGCCGCTCCCCCCTGCGCCGGCTGGAAGGGATGCTTTTCCCGGCACGCTGGGTATGCGCTGTTTGGCAGTTCTCCTCCGTCCGCTCCGCTCACGGTTTTGCTAAGGCAAAACCGGAGAGCAGCCCCGCTGCTGGGTGGGACGTCGGATGTAGGAGCGCCCGGCTGAGGGGAGCAAGCCGCTTCCTCCCTGCGCTGGCTGGAAGGGATGCTTTTCCCGGCACATCCAGTACAGTGCCGAACAGACCTGCCGCATCGGCAAGTGTTTGGCTCAGGCAGGACGAGGTGTTTGCCCTTCCACACCCCGTCAAAGGGGGAGGGAGCCTCTCCGGCAGGCCCAGACCGCGGGGCCACCCGCCAGAAAAGGGTCATCCCTGCCACGAAATGGCATGTACCTTGCACCCTGTAAAGGGCGCTTTTAGACAGATATTTGCGCGATCCACAAGGGCCAGGCGGCGACAGGCCGTTTGGCCCTTGTCTTTGCCCCATTGCCGGGCTTACAATAGAGAAAAGCGCTGCGCTTTGGCGCGGCATCCCGGCGCACCCCGCACAAACCCCACAAGAAGGAGGCTTCCCCTGTGAAACTCGTGATCGGCACCCGGGCCAGCCGGCTGGCCCTCATCCAAACCCAGTGGGTGGCGGACGCCCTTCGCCGCCAGAATCCGGCGGTGGAGGTGGAGATCAAGACCATCACCACCAAGGGCGACCGCATTCAGGACCTGCCCCTGGACCAAATCGGCGGCCAGGGCATCTTCACCCGGGCCATTGTCGCCGCCCTGCGCAGCGGCGAAATCGACTTGGCGGTGCACAGCCTCAAAGACATGCCCTCCGCCATGGAGGAGGGGTTGGACCTGGCCTGCGTCCCCGCCCGGGAGGACCCGCGGGACGCACTGGTGACCCGCCCCGGCATCGCCTCGCTGGAGGAGCTGCCTATGGGGGCCAAAATCGGCTGCGGCAGCAAGCGGCGCATCTGCCAGCTGCTGGCCCTCCGCCCCGACTTGGAGATCCGCCCCATCCGCGGCAATGTGGACACCCGCCTCGACCGCATCGAAAGAGATGGGCTGGACGGCACCATCCTGGCGGTCTCCGGCCTGAAGCGGCTGGGGTGGGAGGGGCACATCTGCCACCCCTTCTCCCCCGACGAGATGATCCCCGCCTGCGGCCAGGGGGCCCTGGGGCTGCAGATTCGCGCCGACGACCGAGCGGTAAAGGCCGCCCTGGCCCCCCTGGAAGACCCCCTGGCCACCCGTCAAGCAGCGGCAGAACGGGCCTTTCTCGCCGCCGCGGGGGGAAGCTGTCACCTGCCAGTGGGGGCCTACTGCCGGGTGGAGGAGGGCCGCTCCACCCTGCTGGGGATGCTGGGGACCGAAGACGGCCCCCTCTGGGTCGAGGGGCGGGAGAGCGCCCCCGCCGGGGAGGAGGCCGCCCTGGGCCGCCGTCTGGGCGAACAGCTAAAAGCCCAACTGGCCCGGCGCCTGCGGGAGACAGACCGATGAGCGGGCTTGTCTCCATCGTCGGGGCGGGGCCAGGGGACCCCGGTCTTTTGACCCTGCGGGCCGCCGACCGGCTGCGCCGGTGCGACTGCGTGGTCTACGACCACCTGGCGAGCCCCCGGCTGCTGTCCCTGACCCCCGCCGGCTGCGAGCAGGTCTACGCCGGGAAGGAAGCGGGCAACCACGCCCTCCCCCAGGAGGCACTCAACGCCCTTCTGGCGCAGAAGGCAAAGGAGGGCAAGCGGGTGGTCCGCCTCAAGGGGGGCGACCCCTACGTCTTTGGCCGCGGGGGGGAGGAGGCCCTCTACCTGAAGGGGGCGGGGGTGCCCTTTGAGGTGGTGCCGGGGGTGACCTCGGCGGTGGCGGGGCTCTGCTGCGCGGGCATCCCCATCACCCACCGGGGGCTCGCCACCTCCTTTCACGTCTACACCGCCGCCAGCCGCACCGGGGAGGACCCGGTGGACTGGGCCGCGGCGGCCCGGCAGGAAGGGACCCTGGTCTTTTTGATGGGGCTCTCCCGGCTGGAAAACACCTGCCGGAAGCTGCTGGAAAACGGCCTGTCCCCCGACACCCCGGCGGCGGTGGTGAGCCGGGCCACCACCCCCTTGCAGCGGACCGTCCGCGCCCCTCTGGGAAAGCTGGCGGCGGCGGTGCGGGCGGCCGAGCTGCCCCCGCCGGCCATCACCGTGGTGGGGCAGGTGGCCTCGCTGGGCGGGGTGTTGGACTGCTTTGAGGAGCGCCCCCTCTTTGGGCGCACGGTGGTGACAACCCGGCAAAAATCCCACGGCTTTGACCTCTCCGCCGCCCTGGAGGAGGCGGGCGCACGGGTGGAGCGGCTGGACGCCATCCGCATCCGCCCCTGTCCGGGGGAGGACCTGCAGCAGGCCTTTGCCCGGCTGGGGGAGTACAGCTACCTGATCTTCACCAGCCAGAACGCGGTGCGCATCTTCCTGGAGGAGCTCCGCCGCTCGGGCAGAGACCTGCGCGCCCTGGCGGGGCCCTGCCTCTGCGCCGTGGGCCCCGCCACCGCCGCCGCCCTGGCCCGGGAGGGGTTGACGGCCGACCTGACCCCGCCCCGCCACACCTCCGCCGGGCTGTGGGAGGTGCTTGGGGACCGGCTGGGGCCGGGCGACCGGGTCCTCTACCCCCGGGCCAAAGCGGTGCGGGGAAAGCTGGGGGAACTGCTTCCCACCCGCTGTCCCACCGACCAGGTGGTCCTCTACGAGACGGTGGAGGAGGCCCGCGACCTGGGGGGCGCCCTGGCGACCCTGCGGGGCGGAGAGGCCGATTACCTGACCTTCACCAGCCCCTCGGCGGTGGAGAGCACCCTGCGCGCCCTCGGCCCCGACCCGGCTGCCTGCCTGGCGGGCACCAAAATCGTCAGCATCGGCCCGGTGACCAGCGGCTGCCTGCGCGCCCACGGGCTGGAGCCGGCGCTGGAGAGCGGGCGCTGCACCGCCGAGGAGATGGCCCGGCTCATCGTCGAAGACGGCCGGACCTGAGCCTGTGAGGAGGAGATTTCCATGTCCTATTACCCGCTGATGATCCAGCTCACCGACCGACCGGTGCTGCTGGTGGGGGGCGGCCGGGTGGCCCGGCGAAAGGCCGATGCCCTCCTCTCCGCCGGGGCAGCCCTGCAGGTGGTGGCCCCGGTGCTCTGCGACCGACTGGCCCAACTGGCCGCGGAAGGGGCGGTCACCTGGCGGCAAGGGGTGTTCGCCCCCGCCGACTTGGAGGGGATCTTTCTGGCGGTGGCCTGCACCGACCGGCGGGAGGTCAACGCCCGCATCGGTGCCCTCTGCCGGGAGCGGGGGGTCCTCTGCTGCCTCTGCGACGATGCGGAGCAGTCGGACACCATCTTCCCCGCAGTGATAAAGCGGGGGGCATTTCAACTGGCGGTCTCCACCGGGGGGAAAAACCCCGGCCTCGCCAGGGAGGTGAAAAAGCGCCTCTCCCACCAGTTTGGGCCGGAGTACGCCGCCCTCTGCCAGGAGAGCGGCCGGGCGCGCCGGGCCATCCTCCGCGCCGCCCAGGGCGCCGAGCGGGAGGCCCTGCTGCGCCAGCTGGACGCCGCCGCCCTGGAGGGCACCGGTCTCCCCACCGAGGAGGACTAGGCCTGGACGGGCCGCTCCCAAAAGGGCGGCCGCCAAAATCCCCTTCTGTCCATCAGGCAGGGGATCTTTGCCATTTGTTTGGCGCCGTGGTATAATCTGAACAAAGAAAAAGGGGCTGCTCTGCCAGTCCTTTTTTAACGAGACAAGGGATGTGACGACCGATGAAGAAAAACACCAAGATCCTTCTGGCGGTGCTGGCGCTGCTGGTGGCCGTAGGGGCCCTGGCCGGGGTCTACCTGGCCCTGCGCCCAGGCACCCAGGCTGGGGCCAAAGCGGTGGTGGTGACGGTGGCCGCCGGGGAGAAAAGCGACGAGCACACCCTGCACACCGACGCCGAGTACCTGGGCCAGGCCCTGCTGGACGCTGGGCTGGTGAAGGGGGAGGACGGCCCCTACGGCCTCTACATCACCGAGGCGGGCGGCGTCTGTGCCGACAGCGCCAAGCAGCAGTGGTGGTGCCTGACCAAGGGCGGCGAGCCGGTGAGCACCGGGGTGGACACCACCCCCATCGCCGACGGCGACCGGTTTGAGCTGACCCTCACCACCGGCTACTGATGCGCCCGGCCCCCCGCCTCTCTCCTCGGCCCCTGGTGGTGACCGCCCTGCTGGCGGCCATCCTGCTGCTGGCGCAGATCAGCCTCTCCTTTCTTCCCAACATCGAGCTGGTGACCCTGCTGCTCCTCTGCTACACGGCGGTCTTTCCCCTGCGGCAGGTGCTGGGGGCGGTGCTGGTCTTTGACCTGTTGGAGGGGATCCTCTACGGCTTTGGCCTCTGGTGGGTGATGTACCTCTACGTCTGGCCCATCTGGGTGCTCCTCTCCCTGGCGCTGCGGCGAACCTCCTCCGGGGTGGTGCGGGCGGTGGCGGCAGGGGGGTACGGCCTCTGCTTTGGGGCCCTCTGCGCCCTGCCCTACCTGGCCTTTGGCCCGGGGGCAGCTCTGGCCAACTGGGTCTCGGGCATCCCCTTTGACATCGCCCACTGCGCCGGCAACTTCCTCACCACCCTGCCGCTCTACACCCCCTTGGTCAAGGGGCTCTCCCTGCTGCAGCGGCAGGGAGGAGGGGCCGCCACAGACGGGGATAGGCAGCCGTAGCTGCCCCTCTTACCCGGTCAAACAAATACAGCAAAAGGCCCCCCGGTGTAGGACAGATCCTACATCGGGGGGCTTTCTGTAAAAATCAGAGGCGAGGGGGAAAGACTGGAAAAGCCGGTGCCAATAGGCGGAGGGAGAACCAGAGGGCAAGGGCAAAGGCAGGGGGCAAGATAAAACCGGAGGCCCCTCGCGCCGGGACTTTTCTGATCAGACACTGTTTTGCCCTTTTCCCCCTGTACGGGGGTGAGACGCCGCGACGGACGGCAGCCAGTGAAAACGCAGATATTTCAGTTGGCGCATCGGCCGGGGCGCGACGGAACACTGTACGCGCCATCCGCGCCAAATACGGATTTCAAGCCACCCATCTGTGGAGGGTACGACCTTTGAACTGCTCGGTGGCGTTGAAGTCGATACAGCCATTTCAGTCCATATACCCGCGCGGGGTGCGACGTTGGTCTCCGGCAAATTCATCCGTTTGGTCATATTTCAATCCACGCACCCGCGCGGGGGACGGCTTTGACGTCGTGTCGGTCGGGTCTGTACTCTAATCCTACCCGCCGGGGCAGATCGCGGCTATCTCTCTCCCAGCGCCTCCAAAATGGAAATCAGATCTTGCGCCGCCGGGGAGCAGGCCCGCCCTTCGGGGAGGATGTAGGAGAAGCTGCGGCTGTAGGACTTGTGGGCGGGCAGTTCCACCAGCTCGCCGGAGGCCAACTCCCCCTCCACCACCAGCTGGGAGAGGACGGTCACCCCCAGCCCCTGCTTGACCATCTCCTTGATGGCGTAGTTGGAGTTGCAGACGGCGGCGTGCTCGACGAGGATATTGTTGGACTCGGTGAAGGCGCGCAGGTACTGTTCTGTCCCCGATCCCTTCTCCCGGGTGACCCAGGGCAGCTTTCCCAGCAGACTGGCCGAAAAACCGGGGACCCGCTGGGCCACCTGGGGGGCGGCCACCAGGATCATCCGGTCGGTGAAGAAGTCGATCCGGCGGAAGTTGTGGTGGATGTTGCGCCCCTCGATGAGGCCGATGTCCACCCGTCCCTCCGCCAGGGCATCGCAGGTCTGGCGGGTGTTGGCGATCTGCACCTCCACCACCACCTGGGGCCAGCGCTGGGCGTACTGCTCCAGCAGCCGGGGCAGCAGGAAGTTGCCGATGGTCTCGCTGGCGCCGATGCGCAGCCGCTCCTCCCCCTGGTGGCGGCAGGCCTCCACCTCCTCAAAGGTCTGGCCCAGCAGGGCCAAGATTTCCTTGGCCCTGCGGTAGACCACCTCGCCCTCAGCCGTCAGCTCCACCTGTTTGGAGTTGGCCGAGCGGGTCAGCAGCGTCACATTGCCGAAGAACATCTCCACCTTTTTTACCTGCTGGCTGATGGTGGGTTGGGAGAAGTTCAGCTTCTTCCCGGTCTTGGTAAAATTCTTGCTCTCCGCCACGTCGACGAAGGTCCTCAGCTCTTCAAACATGTGATCCCCCCTGGCCGGACCGACGGCCCGCACCTTTCGTTTTGCCTCTCTGCCCCGCTGTTCTCTCCGCCTGTGGGGCGCGGCCGAAAACCCGGCCTTTTTTCTATCATAGCACGCTTTTTCCCTTTTCTCAAACCCCTTTCGTCCCGCCCAAAGGGGAACATCTTCTCCCCCCGCGCCGCATATCCCTTGTAAGAGGATCAGGCGAAAAGGGGGCGGTCGGATGGCGGCAGCAGAGAGGAAAAACTGGGCCCGGCCGCTGTACAGCGCCGCCGCCCTCACCGCCCTTGGACTGGTGCTCAAGACCATGAGCATCGGCTTTAAGATCTACCTGTCGGGGATCATCGGTTCCCAGGGGATGGGGCTCTACCAGTTGGTCTTCTCCCTCTTCGGGTTTGCGGCCACCCTGGCCATGTCCGGCGCCCAGCTAGGGGTGACCCAGCTCTGCGCGGCCGCCATCGCCCGCCGGCAGTTCTCCACCCTGCCCCGGGTGCTGCGGCGGGCCGGTCTCTACGCCCTCTCCTTAGGGCTTCTCACCGGGCTAGGCGGGTGGGCCCTCGCCCCCCGGCTGGGGGCACTTTTGGGAAACGCCCAGACGGTGTACCCCTTTCGCCTGCTGGCTCTGGGTCTGCCCTTTTTGGCCCTCTCCGCCTGTCTGCAGGGATATTTTTACGCCGGCTCCAAAATCGTGCAGGGCACCCTGGCCAACGTGGTCAAACGGCTGTGCAAGATGGGGCTCACCGCCCTCCTCTTTTCACTGCAGCCCCCCGCCGGGGCGGCCGAGGCAGTGGCGACGGCCTGTTTTGCCTCCACCTGCGGGGAGGTGGGGGGCTGTCTCTATCTGGGCGCCCTCTACTGGCGGGGACGCCGCGACCTGCCCCCTGACCGGGGACCCGCCTGGGACGGCGGCTCCCTGGGACTGGCCTTCCTGCGCATCTGCATCCCGGTGGCCCTCTGCTCCTACCTGCAAAGCGGCTTCAACACCCTGGAAAACACCCTGGTGCCCCAGGGGCTGCAACAGAGCGGGACCAGCGCTGAGCTGGCCCTCTCCCAGTACGGGGTGCTGGGGGGGATGGTGCTCCCCCTCCTCTCCTACCCGGGGGCGCTGCTGGCCTCCTTCTCCATGCTGCTGATCCCGGTGGTGGTCAAGCTGCACACCCTGCAAAACACCCGCAAGCTGGAGGAGCTGATTGTGGCGGTGGTGCGGCTGACCCTCCTCTTCTCCTGCTTTGTCACCGGGATCTTTCTGGTCTTTTCCGACTCGCTGGCGGCCATCTTCCCCACCGGGGAGGGGGTCTCCGCCTTCTTGCAGGCCCTGGCCCCGCTGGTTCCCGTCCTCTTTCTCGACCACGCGGTGGACTGCGTCCTCAAGGGGATGGGGGAGCAAAACCGGCTGCTTTGGCACAACATCGCCGACATGGCCCTCACCGCCGCGCTGCTGGTGCTCCTCCTCCCCCGCTTCGGCATCCGGGGGTACATCGTCACCCTCTACCTGCCCTCGGCCCTCAACACCGGACTGGGGCTCTGGCTGCTCTGCCGGCGCACCGAAGTGGTGCCCCGCTGGGGGCTGTGGGTGATCCGCCCCCTGGCGGCGGCCCTGCTGGGGTGTGCCGGGGCCCGGTTGCTGCTGGGCCCCCTGCTGGCGGGGGGCGCTTCCCCCGGCCAGCTGCCCGCGGCCATCGGATTGTCGCTGGCCCTCTTTCTCCCCCTCTGCCGCCTCTTGGGCTGTGCCAAAAAAGCCGATTGGCAGACCCTGCGGCGGCTGTTGGGCAAGCCGGAGCGGCTGCCAAAGGGGAGGAACAAATAGGGGGCTTCTCTCCATCGCTCCCCTTCGGTTTTACAGCGAGCAAAAGGCCGCAAAGTCGCGCGACGGTACGACTTTGCGGCCTTTTCCACCCTCTTTTAAACGGCATTCAAAACAGACGACAAGACGACGAGAGAGCGGCGGGTGCCCTTTTGCCCCGGCACAGGTCGGTCTATCTGGAAGGGCGTACGTCCTCTTCACTGTCGGCGGGCAGACTTTGCAGGAGGGCAAAGAAGTGATTCGGCCCGCCGGTGCGAAAATATTGAAACCAGGATTCCAGGGTATTTGGCGCAAAGACGTCCAGGTGCTCAATGATCTGTTTTGCCCACGGCAGTGCCCCCGCAGAGCCTGCGGTGATCAGTTTGCCATCCGCCACCGACGGCTTGTCGACGTAAAAGCGCTGCCCCTTGTAACCGGGGGCGGCCATTTCGAGAAACCCTGGCCCATTGCTGGTGTGCGGGCGCCGATCCAACAGCCCCGCGCTGGCGAGAGCGGCAGTCGCCCCGCAGATCGCGCACACCGTGCCGCCCGCAGAGAGCAGCTCCTCTGCCTTGGCAATGATCGCGCCGTGCTCCGGGGCGTTCCAGCTCTCTGCGCCCGGCAGCAGCAGCGCGCTCGTTTTGCAGACGGCGAGGTCGTCAACGGAGCAGTCGGGCACAACCGTCAACCCGCCCATGGTGCGAATCGGTTCTCGGGAACAGCCGACTGTCTTGAGGGAGAGGCGGGACGCCTCCCTTTTGAAAAAACGGCCGGAGCACAGCTCCGCGGTCACGTGGCCCAACTCCCAGTCGGCCAACGTGTCGAGCACATAGATATAGACTGTCAACATACATTGCCTCCACCTTCCCCCCTGCCGTCTTCCGACAGGGGCGATTGATTTGTTCGCTTCTTTAGTGTAGCATGGCATTGTTGCCAGCTATATGGCAACAATGAAAGGGGGACGTCCAATGAAGGTGGACAGGCTTGTGGGGATGATCGTGACCCTCCTCAACAGGGGACGGGTGGGCGCACAGGAGCTGGCGGATATATTTGAGGTTTCGCCCCGCACCATCTACCGCGACATGGAGGCCATCAATATGGCGGGCATTCCCGTTCGCTCTACGCCGGGGGCGGGCGGCGGCTTTGAGATCATGCCGGACTTCAAGGTCGACAAAATGGTCTTTTCTGCCGCTGACCTCTCCGCGATTCTGATGGGGCTCACCAGCCTCTCCCAGATGGTGCGGGACGATGAGCTGGCAAACGCTCTGGCAAAGGTCAAGAGCTTTGTCCCCGCCGACCGGGACGGGGACATCGCGCTGCGGGCGAACCAGCTCTGCATTGATTTGAGCCCGTGGCTGGGCAATCCAGACACCCGGCCCTATTTGGAAAGGATCAAAACGGCCCTGCGGGACAGCCGGCTCCTCTCGTTTGACTATGTAGACCGCCGCGGAAACCGGACCGCTCGAACCGCCGAGCCGTACCGGTTTGTGCTCAAAAGCAGCCACTGGTACGTTCAGGCCTACTGCCGCGAGAGGGGGGACTTTCGCCTGTTCCGGCTGTCCCGCATCGCCAACTTGCGAGCAGAGGAGGAGCGGTTCACGCCGCGGGACTGTCCCCCGCAGATTTTGGATTTTTCGGAAGCGCTGGAGAGGATGCAAATAAAAATCAAAGTCCGCATCCATCAGTCGGCGTTGGAGAGAGCGCTCGACTTCTGCCGCTGCGAAGATGTGACGCCCGACGGCGACGAGCACTATATCGCCTCTTTCCCGTTTGTGGAGAACGACTACCACTACCGCATCCTGCTCGGCTTTGGGGACGCGTGCGAGTGCTTGGGCCCGCCCCACATCCGCGCTGAAATGGGGCGGAGGGCGCGCGGCATGGCCGCCCTTTACGAGGGCCAATAGATCGTTCCCTCCGCTCTCGTGGGGGCGCATCCTGGTCGCTGCGCCGACTGGGGCCGGTCTGCCCGCGCGGCAACAAAAAAATTTTCCTCCCCTGGCAGCCGTCCGGCCGGGATAGTTGTGCGACAGCAGCACATACTAGAGGGGAAGCGTCTTCACTTCAATAAAAAAACAAGACGGAGGGAATCACTATGAACTGCCATGCCAACCACTGCATCAAATGCACCGTTCAGCAGTGCAAAAACCACTGCGCCAACGAGGACTACTGCGCCCTGGACTGCATCACCGTCGGGACCCATGAGCTCAACCCCACCATGGACCAGTGCACCGACTGCAAGTCCTTTGAGCTGAAGTAGCTCTCTCCCCTCGCTTGCAGGGCGGCTTTTGCCGCCAAAAAACGCCCTCTGCCGGCCATGATTCCCGGCAGAGGGCGTTTTTCACTTGGATATTGGGGTGCGCGCTAGCGCAGGGGGACCGCCTTCTCGTAGACGGCCATGAACCGCGGGGTCACCCGCTTGTCCAGGTGGTACTTTCCGAAAAACCACTGTCCCAGTTGAAGCCGCTTCTGCACCTGGTCCAGGTAGAGGCCGTAGTAGCCGTCGGGCTTGGCCTCCAAATCGAGAAAGGCGGCGATGGAGTAGGGCGGCTCGTAGGAGACCACGCAGTCCACCCGCTGTCCCTCCAACCTGGCCAGAACGGCGTCCAGCTCCTCCTTCTTGGGGAGCTGGTCCTCGTAGAGGGTGCGGTCGACAATGTCGCAGTCCAGCGCCTCCCCCCCGCCGAAGGCCAGCAGGGTCTTCTCCCCCAGGCGGTAGGTCTCGCCGGTGAGCAGCTGGTAGAGGTTGCCCGATATCTGCCGCGCCCGGCCGCCGGCGTACTCCACCTCGGGGTACTGGCGCAGCAGGTCGTAATTTTCGTTGGCGCCGGGGACAAAGAGGGTGTGGTATTTGCGCTTGCCGATTTTTTGCAGGAGCTTCTCCTCTTTTTTTCCGCCCTCCCAGACAAAGCCGAAGTCGCCGCAGACCACCAGCACGTCGCCCTGTTTGAGATGGCGGATCTCCTTGCGCTCAAAGCGCCGGTAGTCGCCGTGGGTGTCCCCCGTCAGATAGAGCATCCCTAACCCTTCTCCCCCCGCCGTGAGCAGCGGCCGGTTTTTCCGCGCCGCGGCAGAATTAAGATTGATTTCATTGTTTTTTGCCGGTCTGTTTGGTATACTACATTAGATAAGACGCCGGCAGACCGGCCCCGCCGCGAATAGCGGCAGAGCCGGCGCTGGTTTTATAATACAATACTTAGAGGGCAGATGTCTAGATGAAACAAAAATTTGCGCGGGTTCTCACCGCTTTCGCAGTCGCCTTTACCCTATTTCTCCCCACCTTCCCGGCGCAGGCCGCCGTCTACGAGCCGGACTTCGAGATGGACAGCGCCCAGGAGGGGATCCTCCTCCTGTCCCTGGACACCGGGCAGGTCCTCTTTGAGCAAAACGCCGACACCAAGATGGCGCCGGCCTCCCTCACCAAGATTATGACCACCATCCTCGCCCTGGAAAACACCGAGAACTGGGAGGAGGAGACGGCCACCGCTCCCGACTACATCTACGACGAGTTTGTGGGGCTCAACGTCTCCACCGCCAACATCTTGCGGGGGGAGCAGTTGACCATCCAGCAGCTGGTCTACGCCATGATGCTGCAGTCGGCCAACGAGGGGGCCAGCGTGGTGGCCGACCACTTCGGGGGCGGCAGCATCGACAAGTTCTGCCAGATGATGAATCAAAAGGCCACCGAGCTGGGCTGCACCAACACCCACTTTGTCAACCCCCACGGCCTGGATGCGGACAACCACTACTCCACCCCCCGCGACATGGCCAAAATCGCCCAGTACGCCCTCTCCCTGCCCAACTTTTCCGAGGTGTGCGAGTCCAGCCGCTACACCATCCCCCAGACCAACAAGCAGGGCCCCCGCACCCTGGTGACCACCGTGCTGATGCAGGACCGCATCCGCGGGGGGGAGGGGATCTACTCCCCCTACATCAAGGGGATCAAGACCGGCACCACCGACAACGCCGGCCGCTGCGTGGTGACCCGCTATCAAAACAACGGCAAGGACTTCTTGCTGGTGATCATGGGCGCCCCCATGGAGGGCACCCAGAACAGGGCGTTTTTGCTGGCCAACAAGCTCTTCTCCTGGGCCGACAAGAACTTCACCCTCAAGACCCCCCTCAAGGAGGGGGAGGCCGTCCACCAGGTCAAGGTGGCCCACTCCTTCCAGACCGACAACCTGCTGCTCCAGGCCGGGTCGGACGTGAGCCTGCTGATGCCCACCAGCGCCGACGAGTCTTCGGTGCAGCTGGTGGTGACCCTGGACAGCGAAAAGGTGGCCGCCCCGGTGGAGAAGGGGCAGAAGCTGGGCACCGTCACCCTCAAGCTGGGGGGCGAGCCCATCGGCGAGACCACCCTGGTGGCCGCCGAGTCGGTCAAGCGCTCCACCCTGCTGTGGGTGGTGGACTCCATCAACGGCCTGCTGGCCACCACCACCGCCAAGGTGATCCTCGTCCTGCTGGGGCTCGCGGTGGCCGCCTATGTGGCCTACGTGGTGCTGGCCATCCGCCGGGAGAAGAAGAAGCGGCGGATCAAGCGCAACCGAAAGTACAAGATGTAAACCAAAAAAGAGGGGGCCCGAAAGGGCTCCCTCTTTTCTAGTAAAGTAAGGCCATTATAGCCTATTGGTCTTTACGTATTTGACCTATTCTCTCTTTTAAAAGAAACAATATATTTTTAAACGCAATGCCAGAGGAAAGGCAAATTATTAAATTGACCGGAATCGCCGTTTTTAAATCAGATGTAAAAGATCCAAATCCTATTGCGAACCATAGCATCTGTACTAGAAAAATATAGTATGTACTCTTACCTATTTCACTTAATAAGCGATCCAAAAAATAACCCATTTTCGGCATATAAGTGATAAAAAGCAGAGTCAGTAAAAGTGCATACGGTACTGTTGGCAAAGTGCTACTGCTCCATCTCCGGAATATGTGTGGGGTATATCCAGTATAAGTAAGTAAATAAATAAACAGCAAACTGATTATACTGTATAACTGAATCTTTTTTACATTATAATGTTTATCAAACAATATGATTCCACCCAATGCAAACGGAAGATAACGAACAAAAAGTAGCCTGTATACTTCGTCAGACACAAAATGATTGCACAATACTTCCAACAAAACGCTAATAACGGCTCCTCCTAAAATAGCAGCCTTTGGAGCCATGTGGTAAAACCAAAAAAGAAAGGGGAACAATACTAATAGCTGCAAATAGATTATTGTGTAATACCCGCCTGGCCCTATTGCACCACCCTTGAGCAATTGCGTAAAGAAATACCGAGTTGACATAATATCTTTAAAAATGACAAACCAAAAAAATTCTATAAATATTACAAAAAGATAGGGAATGATTACCTTCAATATATTTTTCTTCAATTTTTTTGAGTAATACAATTTTATTGAGCAACTGTTGGCTATAGAATGAGATTGCATATATCCACTAATTACTATAAAAATCGGAACAGCCATTTCTATAAAAAAGGGGAAAAAACAAATTTTCTAGATGGTTCATTAAAAGGGCAGTGCGTAATAATAACAGAAACAATACAAAGTGCCTTTAAGTAATCAAACTCATATTTTCTATTTTCCAAAATATAATCCTCTATTTTTTAAATCCATTCAAAATATACACAGTAGTATCCTATCATAAAAAAGGCTGCAAAAAAACAGTTTTGCAGCCTTCGGATTATCTGTATTTTAGATTCAAACCCTAATAGTTCGCAAACAGCTCCACCAGCAGCTCGCCGAACTTCTCCCGGTCCATGGACATGGCCACGGTGGTGTTGGGGGCGGGGGCGTCGTCGTGGTGGAAGGCGCGGGTGTCGGTGACGGTGCAGCCGGCGGAGAGGCCGCCGGTGATGTCCACCTCCACATAGTAGCGCTCGGTCTTCACGATTTCCGGGTGGAGGATATAGGCCACCGGCACCGCGTCGAAGATGATGCTCTCGCCCACGGTGAAGCCCCGCAGCAATTCGTTGCCGTAGGCCACGGCGGTGGGGTTCCCCAGCTCGATGAGCCGGTGGGCGTGGTCGGGGTTCACCCGGGCGTCCTCGCAGACTTCCAGCCCGCACATGACGATGGGCACCCCCGACTTGAAGACCATGTGGGCGGCCTCCGGGTCGACATAGATGTTGAACTCCGCCGAGGGGGTGGTGTTGCCGCTGTACACCGAGCCGCCCATGATGACCATCTCTTTGATTTTTTCCTTGAGCTCGGGGTGGGCCGCCAGCAGCACGGCGATATTGGTCAGGGGGCCCAGGGGGATCAGGGTGATGGGCTCGTCGCTCTCTCGTAGGATGTCGGCCATGAACTCCACCGCGCCGCGGGGGTCGGGGGCGATGTCGGGGTCGCCCAGCTCCTCCATCATGTGGGTGGGGTGGCCGTGGGTGTAGAGGGGCCGCAGCAGGGGCTGGGCCGCCCCCACGGCGTAGGGGACCGAGGGGTCGGTGATGGACAGGGTGCGCTTGGTGTTGAGCAGCACGTCGGGCAGGGTGTAGTTGCCCGCCACGGTGGTGACGCCCTTGACCTCCAGGCGGTCGCTGGCGATGGCCATGGCGATGGCAAAGGCGTCGTCAAAGCCGGTGTCGCAGTCCAGCAGCACGGGGATCTTCTTCATATCGTTTCTTCCTCCTCTTTTTTCTCGCAAAATGGAATCCAAAATTAAGTATAGCGGTTCTCCCGGCGGAAAACAACGGCCCGCCAAAACTTCGGCAGATGGTGCACTTTTCTGCCCCCTCTTTTGTGCCAGTTGCCGACACCCGCCTCCCCATACAGGGGGAAAGCGAGGCCTTTCCGTCCTTTCTCTCTCGGCCAATTCCACAAAAAAAGAGGCGCTTTCCTGTGCAAATGCGTCAACACAGCGGGGCCAATCGGTGGTATACTGGAACCTGTATGAAATGACTTGTCGAGAAGGGAGGCGCGCCTATGGCGCTGCAAAACGATCTGACCCGGGGCGGGGTGCGGGGGCACATCCTCCGCTTTGCCCTGCCCCTCATTGTGTCCAACCTCTTTCAGGCCCTCTACAACGCGGTGGACATGTTCTTTGTGGGCCGCTACACCGGCACCGCCGGGCTGGCCGCCGTGTCGGTCAGCGGGCCGATCATGAACATCATGATCATGACCATCACCGGCCTCTCCATCGGGGTGTCGGTGATGATCGCCAGCTATGCCGGCCGGGGGGAGGACGGCGAGGTGGTGCAGGCCGCCGGCACCTCCATCGCCCTCTATCTGCTGCTGGCGGCGGCGGTCACCGCCCTGGGCATCCTCTTCACCCCGCAGATCCTGCGGCTGGTGCAGACCCCGGCCGAGGCCTTCGACCAGGCGGTCGCCTACCTGCGCACCATCTTCGCCGGCATCGTCTTCATGTTCGGCTACAATCTGATCTGCGCCTTTCAGCGGGGGTTCGACGACTCCCGCTCCAGCATGATCTTTGTGCTGGTGGCCACCGTGACCAACATCGTGCTGGACTTTGTCTTTCTGCGCTTCTTTCAGCTGGGGGCCTTTGGGGCCTCGCTGGCGACGGTGATCTCCCAGTCGGTCTCCTTTTTCATGGGGGTGGCCTACTTCCGCCTCAACCGGCACGTCATCACCTTTCACCCCAAGACCATCCGCATCTCCCGGCCCCACCTGAAGAGGCTGCTCCACCTGGGGCTGCCCACCGCCGCCCAGCAGCTGCTGCTCAACGTGGCCATGACCACCTTCAGCGGGCTGGCCAACAGCTTTGGGTTGCAGGCCAGCGCGGCCTACGGCATCGGCATCAAGATCGACAGCTTTGCCATGCTGCCCAGCGACGCCATCAACGCCTCCATGTCCTCCTTCTCCTCACAAAACCTGGGGGCCGGCAAACCCGAGCGGATCACCGAGGGTCTCAAGGAGTCGATGAAGCTGGCCCTCCTCATCGCCGCTGCGGTGGCCGCCATTGTCGCCCTCTTTGGCAGCCGGATCGCCGGGGTCTTCAACAGCGACCCGGCGGTGCAGGAACTGGCGGGCAGCTATCTGCGGCTCTCCTGCCTCTCCTACTTCGGATTCGCCACCGTCCACCCCCTCATCGGTTTTCTGCGGGGGACCGGCAACTCGATGGTCAACTTCTACAACGTCTTTCTCTCCCAGTACGCCGTGCGCATCCCGGTGGCCTTTCTCTGCACCCGGCTGATGGGCTTTTCAGGGATCGCCGTCGCCGTGATCATCGGGCCCATCGTCTCCACCCTGCTCTATGCCTGGTATATTGCCAGCGGCCGCTGGAAGCGCTCGGCCGAGGCCAAAGAGGGGTTGGCCCTGGCCGAAAAGCGGAGGGCGCAGCCGGGCGACTGAGCCCCTGTGCACCCCCGCAAATTGGCGATTGACGCGCCGCGCCATTTTCAGTATGATAAGAAATAATAGGGTATATTTTTCCAGAGAGGGGAGGGCGAGCGGATGGAGCGAGTCATCGCCCAACTGCAGCAGGAAAATGAGCGGTTGGCCCAGCTGGCCCAGCGGGACTGGCTGACCCACCTCTACAACCGCATGGCCACCCAGGAGAAGGTCGACGAGGCCATTGCCCAGCGGCAGACCGGCCTTCTGCTGGTCATCGACGTGGACCAGTTCAAGCAGATCAACGACCGATTCGGCCACATTGCGGGCGACCAGGTGCTGCAGCAGATCGCGCAGGTGCTGCGCTATCTGGCCTTTAAAAGCGACATTGTCGGCCGGGTGGGGGGCGACGAGTTCGTCCTCTACATGCCCCTGGAACAGGACGAGCGGTTTGTCCGGGAGCGGGCTCGCCAAATCAAGGCCCGGCTGCGGGAGATCCCCGTCGGGGGCGCCAGCTTCCCCCTCACGGCCAGCGTCGGCAGCAGCCTCTACCAGCCCGGCGACGACTACCAGAGCCTGTTTGACCGGGCCGACCAGCACCTGTTGGAGGAAAAGCGCCGCCGCAGGGGCCGCGCCGCCAAACCCGCCCGGGGAGGGCGGGACGGCATCGCCACCGACATGCAGCTGATCCGGGAGGAGCTGTCCGAACAGCAGCCGGCCCCCGGCGCCTACTGCCAGGACTACGAGACCTTTCAGCGCATCTACCGGTTCGTCGAGCGCCGCCTGCAGCGGGTGGCGGGGAGTGTTTACATCATCCTCATCACCCTCACCGACGGGCGGGGCGACTACCCCGCCCTCGCCGACCGGGGGGCGCAGATGGACACCCTCAAGGAGGTCATCCTCCACTCCCTGCGGATGGGGGATGTCTTTACCCAGTACAGCAGCTGTCAATTCCTCATCATGGCGTCCGATCTCGAGGCGCGGGACATCGACGTGATCACCGGCCGCATCTGTGATCACTTCTACCGGGCCGTCGGCGGCCAGGATCTGCTGCTGCACCACTGCTATCCCCTACAGCCTGCCCAAAAGCAGGCCAGAGAGGGCTGAACCCGCAATCTGAACACGGCAAAGAAGGGCCGCCGTCCATCGAGGACGGCGGCCCTTTTGTCATCGACAGAGATCACCGGCGCTGCCGGTGGGGGCATATAAAAAGTGTTTGCCGCAAGTGCCGGGCAAAGCGGGCTGTCGCGCCGAAAGGGGACCGCAAGAAGGAACATTCGCCCATTTGCAGCCGCAGGGCAGGCGGCGCGGGGGATACAACGTTTTGCCGCACCTTCAAACGCCCACCAATACCAGGCCCTTATGAGGCCGGATCTATCCCCCGGCTTTACCGGCGGGTGTGACCTGCAACGGAAACATCCAGCCCTCTGGCCCTGCCGGGAGAGACAAATCGCCTTGGCGTAAAATCTCTTGAGGGGAAGGGCGCTGGGTGGACGACCGAAAAGCGGCCTTTGAAGAGCGGTAACAGGAGATGTTGCTCCAAATCGCCGGTGGCAGCGGGCGCGATGCACCCCACAGGGGATGCCCCCTGGGGAGCGAGGCCTGTATGGCGCCCCTTCAGACCGGCGCACGCCACCTGTCCCACCAGCCTTTTTGATTCACCCCTGCGGCGCGGTGGTCAACCGGTAGAGGGTGTAGCGGCAGGTGCTCTCCCCTTCCCCCTCCCCCGGTAAACGGGTGACGACCCAGAGGGCCAACCCCTCCCCGTCCTTTAGGGGAACAGCCTGCCAGTCGTCCGACAGGGGGATCGGCAGGGTGAGGAACCGCTCTCCCTCGCGGTCGTAGAGCCAGAGGGGGAGCCGCCCCTTCTCGTCCCGCTGGTCCCAGCAGAGCAGCCCGTCCGCCGACAGCACCGGGGCAGAACTGGAGATGCCGCTCCAGCCCATATAGCTGGCGAAGAGGGGGGTGAACGCCCCGTCCTGAAGGAGGCACCAGCCGTCGGAGATCCGCTCTGTTAGGTCGACGCCCGCGGCCTGCAACACGACCAGATCGCTGCCGCCGCCCTGAAGCCCCGCCCCCTGTCTGAGGAGGCTGTGCTCCCGCCTGTCAAAATCGGCGGACACCGCCAGCGCGCCGTCCTTCCCCGCCCCGATGCTGTACCAGCGGGAGAAGGCGTCATCGGGCAGGGTCTCCAACACCGTCCCGTCCAGCCGCACCAGCCGGACCAGCCCCTCCCCTTTTTGATAACAGCAGACCTGGCCGTCGCGGAGAATGGGGGCATAGCCGCCCTCCAGCAGGGTGGTCACCGCCCCGCTTTTCAGGTCGCAGCGCAGAAGGACGGTGTCGGGGAAGGGGCTGCGCTCCGGGTCGAACGCCCCCTCTTCGCCCGGGACGGCGCAGAAGTAGAGGGCGTCTTCCGCCAGCAGGTACCGCTCCCCCCAGGTGCCCCAGAGGGTGTTCTCCGCCCCCTCCTCGGGGAAATCGTAGAGAAGGCGCACCTCGCCCCCCTGCAGGTTGCAGCTGTACAGCCGCCTCTGTCCCACCGGGCCCAAAACGACCCCCAGGGAGACGGTGAAGAAGAGCCGCTCCTCCGACAGGGCGTTCAGGGTGATGACCACCGTATTGCTCTCGGAGTAGGGAGAGGTTTCTGGCGGGATGAGATAGGTGAACTGGTCGGAGGAGAGCAGACGCTGCCCCCGGCCGGTGGCCCGGTTCAAGCGCCAGACCGCCGTCTTGGGGAAGTAGGAGTGGTCGCTGCGAGTGCCGTAGACCCAGTCCCCCTGGACGGCAAAGGGGAAAAAACCGTCCCAGCCGTCGCTGTCGCCCAATTGAAACTCGGTCGCCGTGACTGTCCCGTCGGGGAAGGCGCTCTCCCACCCCTCCCAAGGGGCGTAGCAGATAAGGCCTGTCCTCTCCTCCAACGCCGCCTCCCCGGCCCCGGCCAAAAAGGCCGCCACCGCGGGGGGCGGGCGGAGGAGGGCGGGTACCTCTTCCATGGGAGCCGGTCCATCCGGCAGGGCGGCGGACCCGGCCACCCCGCTGCAGCCGGTGAGGGCGAGAGTGAGAGTAAGGGTGAGGGTGAGACGGCCGGTCAGGGTCAGCAGACCGGCCCGCTTGGCGGCGGGGGTGCTCGTTCGCTTCACTGGGGTGCGCTCCTCTCTTTTGCAGACGGCGGGATGGGGGTTCTTCCCCTTTAGTATACCGGGTCACAGGTGGTTCGGCCATTGGCAGAAGGGCCAGAAAGAGGCGACATTTTTCGACAAAAGGGCAAAAGGACAAAAAAAGAGAGAGCGGAAATCCGCCCTCTCTTTTCGGTGTCAGGTGAAACTACTTCAGCTCGATCTTGGCGCCGACTTCTTCCAGCTTCTTCTTCATCTCTTCGGCCTCGTCTTTGGCGACGGCCTCTTTGATGGCTTTGGGAGCGCTCTCGACCAGCTCTTTGGACTCTTTCAGACCCAGTCCGGTGATCTCTTTGACGGCCTTGATGACCTGCATCTTGTTGCCGCCGATGTCGGCCAGCACCACGTCAAACTCGGTCTTCTCCTCGGCAGCGGCAGCACCGGCAGCGGCGCCACCGGCGACGACGACGGGAGCAGCGGCGGAAACACCGAACTCCTCCTCGATCGCTTTGACCAGCTCGTTCAACTCGAGAACGGTCAGCTCTTTGATGTCTTCAACAAATTTCAGGATTTTCTCAGAAGCCATGATAGCTACCTCCTATTTTTTGATGTTGTAGGGGCCGCCCAGGGCGGCCAGTCGTTGGGTTGGGGGAAACGCTAGGCGGAAACGGCCTCGTCGCCCTGCTTCTCGGCAATGGCGTTGATGGCCACAGCCAGACCTCTGATGTTGCCGCTGAGGGCGCTGCACAGCATGGACAGCAGTTCCTGCTTGCCGGGCAGCTTCGCGATCTCGGCAATGCCGGCGGCGTCCAGCACCTTCCCGTCCAGATAGCCGGCCTTCAGCTCGAAAGATTCGATCTTGTCGGCGTACTTGGCCAGGATCTTGGCGGCGGCAATGGGGTCCTCGTTGGAGACGGCCAGAGCGGTCGAACCCTCCAGCACGTTGCTCAGGTCCGCAAAGGCGGTCCCCTCCACGGCGAAGCGGAGCATGGTGTTCTTCACGACCTTGTAGTCGATCCCGGCCTCGCGCAGCTCTTTGCGCAGGGAGGTATCGTCGGCCACGCTGATGCCCTGGTAGCTCACCACCACACCGGCAACCGAGTTCTCGACCTTCTCTCTGAGCTGGGAGACATACTCCTTCTTCTTGTTCAAAGTCAGTTCACTTGGCAAATTCATTCACCTCCACACCTGGTTTCGGTCATTCGCGCAAGAAAAAACCCTTCCTCGCGCAGAGGAAGGGCAGAAAAATCAAAATTTCTCGCCTCATCCTCGGCAGGCGGGCCGGAGCCCTTACGCAGTTGCACCTGCTGTCTACGAATGACAACGTATATAGTTTAGCAAAGGAAGACCGGTTTGTCAACCAAAACTTTGGGCGGCCACTCCCGTTTTTCCCCTTGCCCCTCAGCGGGCAGGCCGGTATACCGGGGACAGAGTCCTGCCCCCGCCCGGGGCGGAGGGAAAGGGAGAATATAGGGCTGGGTCCCTCCATCCTCCTGACGGACATCCTGCTGGAACGCTCGCCGGAGCGGCATCTGGCCTGGTCGGCCTGGGCCCTGCGATGTTCGGCTTTGTCGAGGGGAAGAGATGGCCCTCTGTCCCCTCCCCCCGGCCGGCGATCACGGGGGGAAAGCGGTACCGGCAGCACAGGGACGCCCTCACAGCGGAGGGATGCGGGGCCGGGTTCACAGCCCCTTTTCCACAAAGTGCTCGGAGTACTGCTCCCAGTATCCCCGGTAGACCCGATCCTCCGGACAGGTAAAATTGAGCTGGTAGAGGCGGAAGACCACCATCAGGTCCTTGGGCTGCCACTGTTCCCGGTAGGAGTAGCGGTAGACCATCCCCAGCCGCTGCATCACCCGGCCGCTGGCGGGATTTTGCCGGTCGTGGGTGGCGGTGACAAAGGGAACGCCGTCCGCCCGCGCCCGCTCCAGCACCGCCCGGCCCGCCTCGGTGGCATAGCCCCGGCCCCAAAAGGGGCGCAGCAAGGCGTAGCCGAAGTCGTGCGCCCCCTCCCCCTCCAGGTGGAGATAGCCGATGGGGCGGTCGTCCGCCCGCCGGCAGAGGGCGTAGCGGTACCCGCCGGGCTGCCGGTAGGCGGCTTCGTATCGCGCCGCAAAGAGGGCGTCGGCCTCCTCCAGAGTGGAGATGGGAAACCAGGGCAGAAAGGTGTTGACCTCCCTGTCGCCGTAGATGTCCAGCAGCGCCTCCCGGTCCGCCGGCGTGAACCGGCGCAGGATCAGCCGCCGGGTGTACAGGGTGGGGCTGCTTTCCCCCTTCACCGGCCTCTCCTCCCTCTCGCAAAATCCACCTGCCGCTTGCCCCCCACCCGGCCAAACGGCCGCCGGGCAGAGGGCCACTTTTTCGCGCGCTCGGTCCCCGCTCCCCTGGGGCCCGAGCCGGGCACGCCCCGCTTTTTACCGCTTTGCACAGGCAACAAAAAAAGCCGGGACAGACCCGGCTTTTTGGCAGATTTACTGCTGCTGCATGAATTTGTTGGGGTTGACTTTGACCCCGGGGCCCATGGTGGAGGCGATCACGCAGGAGCGGATGTAGACGCCCTTGGCGGCGGCCGGTTTGGCCTTGACGATGGCGTCCATCAGGGTCTGCACGTTGTCCTGCAGCTTCTCGGAGCCGAAGGAGACCTTGCCGGTGGGGCAGTGGATGATGTTCGACTTGTCCAGGCGGTATTCGATCTTACCGGCCTTGGCCTCGGTGACAGCCTTGGCCACGTCGGGGGTGACGGTGCCGGCCTTGGGGTTGGGCATCAGGCCACGGGGGCCCAGCACCTTGCCCAGACGGCCGACCACGCCCATCATGTCGGGGGTGGCGATGACCACGTCGAAGTCCATCCAGCCGCCCTGGATCTTGGGGATCAGCTCCTCGGCACCCACGAAATCGGCCCCAGCTTCCTGGGCGGCCTTCTCGTTGTCACCCTTGGCGAACACCAGGGTGCGGACGTTCTTGCCGGTGCCGTGGGGCAACACGACGGCGCCGCGGACCTGCTGGTCGGCGTGGCGGGAATCGACGCCCAGGCGGACGTGCAGCTCGACGGTCTCGTCAAACTTGGCCTTGGCGGTCTTGCAGACCACCTCGCAGGCCTCTGCCAGGTCGTAGAGCTTGTCGCTCTCGACGATCTTCTTGCTGTCTGTATAGTTTTTACCGTGTTTCACTTTCGTTCCTCCCTGTAATAGTGGTAATTAGCGGAAATTTCCTCCCACGGGTAGGGGTTTTGGCAGCGAAAAGGGACGCCGCCAAACAGGCCTTGTGCCTGAAAAGCCGCTGGCGGCTAGTCCTCTACAGTGATACCCATGCTTCTGGCAGTGCCGGCGATCATGCTCATGGCGCTCTCGACGCTGGAGGCGTTGAGGTCGGGCATCTTCTGCTCGGCGATCTTCTGGATCTGCTCTTTGGTGATGGAGCCAACCTTGTTCTTGTTGGGCTCGCCGGAAGCCTTGTCCAGACCGATGGCTTTTTTGATCAGCACAGCGGCCGGAGGGGTTTTGGTAACGAAGCTGAAAGAGCGGTCGGCGTACACGGTGATGACGACGGGGATCAGCAGACCGGCGTCGTTTTTGGTGCGCTCGTTGAACTCTTTGGTGAATGCCATGATGTTCACGCCGTGCTGGCCCAGGGCCGGACCGACCGGGGGAGCCGGGGTCGCCTTGCCGGCGGGAATCTGCAATTTGATGTAGCCTACTACCTTTTGTGCCATTGTTTGCACCTCCATAAATATTGTGGTAAGCGGAAAATGAGGGGGACCGGGGTCCCATTTCCTCCCACAGCCGAGTGGATACGGCTGGCGCGAAGAGGTCGCGTCACTAGACCGGCTGTACCTTCGAGAGCTCCAGCTCGGCGGGGGTATCCCGCCCGAACAGGGAGACTTTCACCTGTACCGTGCCGTTTTCCGGGTCGATCGCCTCGACGACGCCGGTAAAGCCCTCCAGGGGGCCCTCTTTGATGCTGACGCTGTCGCCCACGGCGTAGTCGACCTTGTACGAGCGCTTCTCAACGCCCAGCGCCTCTACCTCTTTGGGGGAGAGGGGGACCGGCTTGGAGCCGGGGCCGACAAAGCCGGTGACCCCCCGGATGTTGCGGACAACATACCAGGAGTCGTCGGTCATCTCCATTTTTACCAAGACATAACCGGGGAACATCTTGCGCTCGACTTCTTTCTGGGTGTCGTCCTTCTGTTCGACCACCAGTTCCGTCGGGACCCTCACTTCATGGATGAGGGACTGCAGATTTCTGTTTTCCACCAGTTTCTCCAGGTTCTGTGCCACCTTGTTCTCGTAACCCGAGTAGGTGTGCACCACATACCATTTTGCAGAATCTGACATGAATCATCCCTCCACACGCCAAGTCATTCGCCCGGTCGGGCGGCATTCGGTCAAGCGTTTTTGAGAAGCAGGTTGACGAGGAAGCCCAAGATGGTGTCAAAGCCCCAGATGACCACACCCGCGATGAACACCATCAGCAAGACGACGGCGGTGCTCTTCACGATCTGTTTTCTGGACGGCCAGACGATCTTTTTCAGCTCGCTCCTGAAATCTCGAAAGTATTTGGCGATTCGCGAGGCGATGCGTTTGGGACTGAAGCGCCCCTTCTTCTTGGCGGGCTTGTCCGCAGTGGTTTTTGCCATTGGCTGACCCTACCTTTCGCCTCTACTTCGTCTCCTTATGGAGCGTGTGTTTCCGACAGAAACGGCAGTACTTGTTCATCTCCAGTCGGTCGGGGTTGTTCTTCTTGTTTTTCATCTTGTTGTAGTTGCGCTGCTTGCATTCCGTGCAAGCCAAAGTGACTTTCACTCTCATTTCGGCACCTCCTGATTGTATCGGATTTTTTGGCCTCCCTCAGCAGGGTCCTTTTTGCCCCGCAAAAAATGCGCACAAAAAAAGAGCCCTTTTTTAGAGGTACAACTACTATAGCACAAGCGCTCCCCCGCGTCAAGGCTTTGGCCCGCCTTTTTCGCCCCGTTTGCGTTGAATCGCCGTCGCTTTTGTGCTATGATGGGCGGGTAAATGAACCGAGGGCGCTTTTTTGCCGCGCCCCGCGCATATAGATGAAGGGGGACGCGCGCCCGGCGCGCCCCGGTGAGGAGGAAAACCGCTTATGTCGAGAATCAAACTGGCCGTCCTGTTCGGCGGCGTCTCCAGCGAGTACGAGGTGTCGCTGCAGTCGGCCTACAACGTGCTGCAAAACATCCCCCAGGAGCGCTACGAGGTGTTCCCGGTGGGCATCACCAAGTCGGGGCGCTGGCTCTACTTCCCCGGCAGCTATGAGATGGTGCGCGACGGCAGTTGGAAGACCCACCCCGACTGTGTGGGCTGCTCCATCAGCCCCGACCGCAGCCGCCGGGGGATCGTCAAGTTCCTGCCCGACGGCACCACCTCCTGCGTCAAGATCGACGCGGCCTTCCCGGTGCTGCACGGCAAAAACGGCGAGGACGGCACCGTGCAGGGGCTTTTGGATCTGGCGGGCATCCCCTACGTGGGCTGCGGCGTCCTCTCCTCGGCCTGCTGCATGGACAAGGTGGTCACCAAGGTGCTGCTGGAACAGGCGGGGATCCAGACGGCCCCCTTCCTCTGGTTTTCCAAAGGTGACATCGACCGGCTGGACGCCTACAAAAAAGAGATCGCCCGGGACCTGGGCTACCCCTGCTTTGTCAAGCCCGCCAACGCCGGCAGCTCGGTGGGCATCACCAAGGTCAAGCGCGAGGAGGAGCTGCGGGACGCGGTGCTGCTGGCCTTCACCCACGACGACAAGGTGCTGGTGGAAAAGGCCATGGTCGGCCAGGAGGTGGAGTGCGCCGTGCTGGGCAACCGCCAGCTGATTACCGGCATCCCCGGGGAGATCCTCTCCGAGAGCGAATTTTACGACTACGACGCCAAGTACGTCTCCCAGAGCCCCACCGTCGTCCCCGCCCGGCTCTCCCCCGCCCTGCTGGACCAGGTGCAGGAGACCGCCAAGCGGGCCTTTGCGGTGCTGGGCTGCACCGGCCTCTCCCGCATCGACTTCTTTGTGGGCGAGTTCGGCATCTGCCTCAACGAGATCAACACCCTGCCGGGCTTCACCTCCATCAGCATGTACTCCAAGATGATGGAGGCCGCCGGCATCCCCTATGGGGAGCTGCTGGACCGGCTGGTGGACCTGGCCCTGGAGCGGGCGGCGGAGTGAGGCTGCCGGCCCATTGAAAAGGAGATGACTGACATGGACCCTCGCCCCATCGGCGTATTCGACTCCGGCCTGGGCGGGCTCTCGATCGTCAAGCAGGTCAAGCGGCTGCTCCCCCGGGAGCAGATCGTCTACTTCGGCGACACCGCCCGGGTCCCCTACGGCAACCGCAGCCGCCAGACGCTGCTGCACTACGCGAGGCAGGACAGCCGCTTCCTGCTCTCCCACGGGGTGAAGATGCTGGTGGCCGCCTGCGGCACCATCAGCACCACGGTGGACGAGACCTTCACCCGCTCCCTGCCGGTGCCCTACATGGGGGTGGTGGAGGTGACCGCCCGCACGGCGGCCGAGACCACCCGCAGCGGCCAGGTGGGGGTCATCGGCACCGCCGCCACCGTGCGCAGCGGC
Organism: Bittarella massiliensis (ex Durand et al. 2017); assembly: GCF_009876955.1. Lineage (NCBI taxonomy): Bacteria > Bacillati > Bacillota > Clostridia > Eubacteriales > Oscillospiraceae > Bittarella (ex Durand et al. 2017) > Bittarella massiliensis (ex Durand et al. 2017). Next base: position 121,236 of record NZ_WWVY01000008.1, read on the forward strand.
GCCTTTGAGCGGGCGGTGACGGGACACCGGCCCGGGGTGCGTGTCCACTCCCGCCCCTGTCCCCTCTTTGTCCCCCTGGTGGAAAACGGCTATGTGGAGCCGGGCGACCCGGTCACCACCCTGGTGGCAAAGGACTACCTCTCCTTTGTGCCGGAGGAGGGGATCGACACCCTGATCCTCGGCTGCACCCACTTTCCCCTGCTCAAGTCGATCATCGGCCCGGTGGTGGGGGACGGGGTCAAGCTCATCGACCCCGGGGTCTGTGTGGCCCGCCGCCTGCGGGACTTCCTCGAGGAAAAGGGGATGGAGAGCGGCCTCTCCGCCCCGGCCGAGGACCGCTACTACGTCAGCGACCGCACCGACGACTTCGAGGCGGTGGCCTCCCTCTTCATGGGGGACAGCTGGAGCGGCCAGGTCGAGCAGGTGGACATCGACGCCTTTTAGAGAAGGCGCAGGTCTGGACGGAACTCCTGTAAGGGGGGCGGGCGACACCCGCTCCCCTTTTTTGTCTGTGGACCGCCCTCCTCCGACGTCCGTCCGCAGGGCGGCTTTTTAATGTATGTCACACCAGCTCGCAGTGCCGGTACCGGCCGGCCCCGATCCCCGCTGGATCTGCCGATCCCCCGCAGCCCCTCTCCACCACTTGGAAGGGGACGGGACTTTGAAAGATCGGCCCGTCAAAGACAAAGGAGTGGTACTCCCCCCTCTCGCCGCAGAGGTCCACCCCCGGCGGCAGGTCCCGGAGAAAGCCCTCGTCGATCTCCCTGCCCAATCACTCCGCCCCCAGCAGAGAGCTGTCAATACAGGTCACAACCGCCTTGAAGCCGGCGGCGACAAACGCCTCCATCACCCGCTCCGCCCCCATCCCCCAGAGGGGAAAAGCCGCCTCGATGCCGGAGGCAGCACAGTGTCTCTCCCGGTCGGCGCGCAACTCCTCCAGGTAGAGGTCGCCAAAGAGGGCCGTCTCGATCCCCATCTCTTTGAACCGGGCGACCTGACGTCTCATGGCCGCCCGGTACGCCTCTACGGACGACGACACGTCCCACTCCCACACAACCAGGGGAAGGCCGATGGAGGCGGCCTGCCTTTTTTTTCAGCAGGTCGACGCCCGTCTCGTGCATGGCGAGACGCGCATCCCCCTTTCTGACAGTGGAAAAGAGAAGCGAAACATCGTACTCCCCGGACTGGAGCGCGCGGTCGAGCGCCAGGGCGGAGTCCTTTCCGCCGCTCCAGTTGAAATAGGCCTTTTTCACCTGTGCATCCCCCATTCAAAACCGCCCGGGCCCTGTTCGCCCCGCGCAGAGCATCCCTTTTCTCTACCATATCACATCGGCCCCCGCCTTTCCATGCGGCGGGGCAAAAGGGCGGGCCAATCGGGGCCGAACAGGCCGGGCCACCCTTGTTTTTTGACAGACAATGGGGTAGAATAAATAAGTTACTGCAATCGACTGCCCGCGGGGCGGAAGGAGGAAACCGAACTGTGAAGAGACCCGCTGTCATCACCATTCGGGCCACCCAGTCGGCCGGGGACGAGGCGGAGACCACCGAACTGGTCACCGAGGGGAATTTCGGCTGGCAGGGCGGCCGCGCCTTCCTCACCTACCAGGAGACCGTCGCCACCGGCTTTGATGGGGACACCACCACCCTGCGCATCGAGGGGGAGCAAAAGGCGACCCTCCTGCGCTTCGGCGACAGCCGCACCCGGCTGATCGTGGAGCCGGGCCGCCGCCACCAGTGCCAGTACGACACCGGCACCGGGATCCTGGAGCTGGAGATCGTCGGCCGGGAGATCCAAAACCACCTCACCGCCGAGGGGGGCGAGGTGGAGCTGGTCTACCACATCGACTGCGCCCACACCCTGCTGGCGGTCAACCGGGTGCACATCTCGGTGCGGCTGCGCGACCGGTCTTTTTCGCCCGAATGATCCCCCGGGGCGACGCCGGTGTGGTATAATGGCCACAGACGGCCCGGCAGATGTGCACACGTCGTTTGCCCCATGGCCAAAATCTCCCCGCGCGCCCGGCACTTTTCGCACAATGGCCGCAGGGCCGCCCCCAAAAATGTCAGTCTACCCGGCAAAGGGCTGCCGCCCGCCGGTCAAATTTCCCGACTAAAAGAGAGGACAAGCCTATGATCAACCCAATTTTACAAGCCAAAGGCCAGATCGCCCAGATCGTCGACCGGGCGGCGGCCGCCGCCATCGCCGCCGGGGACCTGCCCGACTGCCCCGCCGGGGAGTACGGCATCGAGATCCCCGCCGACCACAGCCACGGCGACTTTGCCTGCAACTTCGCCATGGCCGGGGCCCGCACCTATAAGATGGCCCCCCGCAAGATCGCCGACGCCATCGTCGCCCACGCCGCGCTGGAGGGGACCGGCTTCTCCCGCATCGAGGTGGCCGGCCCCGGCTTCCTCAACTTCTTCTTGGACCAGAGCTGGTTCACCGGCGCGGTGGAGGCGGTGCTGGAAGAGGGGGCGCGCTACGGCACCACCGACCTGGGCCAGGGCAAAAAGGTGATGGTGGAGTTTGTCTCGGCCAACCCCACCGGCCCCATGCACCTGGGCAACGCCCGGGGCGGCGCCCTGGGCGACTGCCTGGCCAGCGTGCTGCGCTGGGCCGGGTACGACGTGACCCGGGAGTTTTACATCAACGACGCCGGCAACCAAATCGAAAAGTTCGGCAAGTCCCTCTCCGCCCGCTATATGCAGATCGTGCTGGGCGACGACGCGGTGGTCTTCCCCGAGGACGGCTACCAGGGCGCGGACATCCGGGTGCTGGCCCAGCAGTACATCGACGAGCACGGCACCGGCCTTGAAAAGGAGAGCGAGGAGCTGCGCAGCCAGGCCCTCATCGACTACGCCCTGCCCAAAAACATCCAAAAACTCAAGGACGACCTGGCCAAGTACCGCATCCACTACGACGTCTGGTTCCACGAGAGCCAGCTCCACGAGGACGGCAGCGTCGGGCGGATCATCGAGCTGCTGCGCAGCCGCGGCCTCACCTACGAAAAGGACGGGGCCGTCTGGTACAAGGCCACCGCCTTTGGCGACGAGAAGGACGAGGTGCTGGTGCGCGCCAACGGCAACCCCACCTACTTTGCCGCCGACATCGCCTACCACTACAACAAGTTCGCCGTGCGGGGCTTTGACTGGGTCATCAACGTCTGGGGGGCCGACCACCACGGCCACGTGGCCCGCCTCAAGGGCGCGATGGACGCCGTGGGGCTGGACGGCAGCAAGCTGGACGTGGTGCTGATGCAGCTGGTGCGGCTGATGCGGGGTGGCGAGGTCGCCCGGATGAGCAAGCGCACCGGCAAGGCCATCACCCTGGCCGACCTGCTGGACGAGATCCCGGTGGACGCGGCCCGCTTCTTCTTCAACCAGCGGGAGCCCAACACCCACTGCGAGTTCGACCTGGAACTGGCGGTGAGCGAGTCCTCGCAGAACCCGGTCTACTACGTCCAGTACGCCCACGCCCGCATCTGCTCCATCCTCAAGTCCCTGGCGGCCGAGGAGATCTCCCCCCGCGCCTGCACCCGGGAGGAGCTGGATCTGCTGCAGACCGAGCAGGAGCGGGAACTGGTCCGCTTTATGGCCACCCTGCCCGACGTGGTCAACGCCAGCGTCAAGGCGCTGGACTCCTCCAAGATCACCAAGTACTGCGTCGAGCTGGCCACCCTCTTCCACAAGTTCTACAACGCCTGCCACGTCAAGGGCGAGGCGGAGGGGCTGCTGCAGGCCCGCCTGAACCTCTGCCTGGCCGTTCGCCAGGTGCTGCGCAACGTGCTGGAGATGCTGGGCATCTCGGCGCCGGAGTCGATGTAGCGCCCATTTTTCATCTGCCCGCTTAGAGGGGCACAGCCAGATGGCTGTGCCCCTCTTTTTTTGCCCCCCTTTCGCTCCTCCCCGCGGGCAGGCCCGCGCATCGGGTGGCCGCGTCTGCCCGATGGCAAGTCGGGCGCCCCCTTCAGCAGGCCCGGCACTGTTTACAGGGGGGATGGGACAGCGCGGCAACGGCGGCCCCCCTCCCCCCAGTTTGTCGGTCGGCAATCGCAAGGCGGCATCCCTCTCTATCCCCCGACGCTCTCTCGATTTTTAAACACCCTCTTTTCCACCGGGTAAACCCAGCTGCACACCCCTTCGCCGCCGAGGCCAGGCCCCCATCGCAATGACCCGCCCCACCTTTCACGGTTGGGCTGTCAAACCCACCTGCACCCGCGGCAGACACCCCCTTCCCCATTGACAGGCGGCCCCAAGGGGGATATACTGAAGGTGGAAAGATACTTAGTAATACTAAATAGCAGTGCAAGGGAGGGGTGCGATTGGACGCCAAGTATATCCAGCAGTTCAAAAAGGGGTCTTTGGAGATGGTGCTCCTCTGCCTGCTGGCCGAGGGGGAGAGTTACGGCTACGAAATCATCACCCACCTGGGGCAGCGGGGCGGCGACATCTTCGGCCCTACCCGGGAAGGGACGGTCTATCCCATCCTCTACCGGTTGGAGGGCGGCGGCCTGATCCAGAGCCGCACCGCCCCCGCCGCGGCCAATGGGGGGACCAAGAAGTACTACTCCATCACCCCGGCGGGCAGGGCCCTGCTAGAGGAACTCACCGCCTATTGGAGCCGCTATGTGTCCTGTGTGGACGGCTTCATCGAAAGCGCGAAAAAAGGAGGCGCAGTCAAGTGAAAGAGCATTACATCAAACAGGTGAAAAACCGGCTTCTGCTGTCGCGGGAGGCCGAGGCCAGTGTCCTCGCCGGCCTGTGCGAGAGCTTTGCCTCCGCCGCCGAGCACGGCGAGGGAGAGGCGGAGACCATCGCCCGCCTGGGTCCCCCCCGCCAGTTTGCCGACGAGGTGATGGCCGACTTGGGGGGCGAGAGCTTTGCCGCCGGGCGGCGGCAGCGGGCGGTGCGGGCCGCGGTGTTGACGGTCCTCTTCGCCGCGGCGCTGCTGGTGCGCACCCTGGTGGGGCCCGGCCTGCACGAGCAGGGGATGCACACCTACAACCTCCGCCCCTACCTGCTTTTCGTGGCGGCCCTCTCCCCCCTCTACTACGGGCTGGCGGGGGCGGTCATCCTCGCCCTCCCCTCGGTCTGGAAGGACCTGCGCATCCGCCGGGGCGAGGTGCGCAGAGGGATGGGCCTGCTCTGCGCGGCGCTCTTTCTGCTCCTCTGGGGGTTTTTGTGGGTCTATCTCCTGGGCGGGTTTCCCACCTACGCCTTTTCGCGGGCAGCCACCTTCCTCCTTCAGTACCCGGTCTGCTTTCTCCCCCTGGGGGCGGGGGTGTTCGCCGGTCTCAACCGGCGCTGACCGCTTTTCCCCCTTCAAAAGAGGGCTGTCCCGGCGGGGACAGCCCTCAAATTTTGCGCCGCCCCTTGCCCGCCCCGTCAAATTGCGCTAAAATGAACACGTATTGTCGAAAACCGGGCAGCCGCTCGGTTTTCGGGGACGTTGAGGAGGATTGACACCGTGCAAAAGACTCGCAAACCGTTTTTCTACGGCTGGGTGATCGTGGGGGCGGCCTTTGTGGTGATGGCGGTCTCCATGGGCATCGCCACCAACTGCTTCAGCCTGTTCATCAAGCCCATCTGCGCCCATTTCGGCTTTTCCCGCCAGTCGGTGGGGGCCATGCAGACCATCTCCAATGCAGCGATGATGGTCACCGCCCTGCTCAGCGGCAGGATCTTCTCCCGCTTCGCCGTCAAACAGGTGATGAAGGTCAGCTCCATCGCCCTGACCGTCAGCTTTTTCTGCTACTCCCTGGCCTCGTCTATCTGGGTCTTCTACCTGATTTCGGCGGTGCTGGGGCTGGCGCTGGGCACTGTGCACATGGTGCCCCTCTCCATCCTGCTGAGCAACTGGTTTCACGAGAAGCGGGGCTTTGCCCTGGGGCTGGCCTTTATGGGCAGCGGCGTGGGCGGCATGCTCTTCAACTCCCTGGCCGGGGTCCTCATTGAGGGGATGGGCTGGCGGGTCAGTTTTCAGATCCTGGCGGCCATCATGGGGGTCACCCTCATCCCCATCGTCTTCTTCGTCATCCGCAACAGGCCGGAGGACATGGGCCTTCTCCCCCTGGGGGAGAAGGGGGAACAGGCCCCCGCCGCCCAGATGAGCGAGGGCTTCACCTTCGGTCAGGTGGTCAAGACCCCCCGCTTCTGGGCCTTCTGCCTCTGCATCATCGTCAGTGAGCTGTGCATGTACGGGCTGATGATCAACATCGCCCCCCACGTCAGCGACGTGGGCTACTCCCTGCAGACCTCGGCCCTGATCTCAGCGGCCTGCATGGGCTCGCTGGCGGCGGGCAAACTGCTGCTGGGCACCCTCTACGACAAGCTGGGCATCCGCATCGCCACCCTCTCGGCCTACGCCGCCACGGTGGTGGGGCTCATCGGCTGTCTCTTCGCCCACGCCTCTCCCCTCTTCCTGGTGCTGGTGGTCCTCGGCTCCGGCCTGGGCTGCGCCTACGGCTCGGTGGCCTACCCCATCCTGACCCAAAGCCTTTACGGGCTGCGGGATTACAGCGCCATCTACGGCTTCCTCACCGCCTTCACCCGCTTTGGCGACATGTTGACCCCCCTGGTGATGGGCGCGGTCTTTGACAGCATGGGCAGCTACCGGCCCGCCTACGCCACCTTCGCCGTGACCGCCGTGGCCATGGCCGCCGTCTGCCAGTTGATCTTCCCCCGCCAAAAGAGATCCGCCCCCCGGGAAGAGGCCCTCGCGGCCGAGTAGCCGAGTAAAAGAGAAAACAAAAGCCCCCTCTCCCGCTGTAAGGGAGAGGGGGCTTCTTCTTTGGGCGGCTGCCCTATTTGCTGTTGACCAGGTTGATCCCCTCTTGGTAGGCGGTCTGATACTCCTTAAAGAGATCGTCGCCCTGGGCGATCTTCTCGGTGTAGGCCTTGCGCTCCTCGGCGGTCATCTCGTCGCTGATCGGGGTGGCGAGGGCCTCTTTGTAGAGGGCGATGCCCGCGTCCAGCTTGTCGGCCGCCTCCTGGAACTTCTCGGTGCAGTCCTCATAGCCCTTGGGGGCCTTGACCTCGAGAATCTTTTTGTACTCGGTCTGCAGCCGGTCCAGAATGTCCCCGATCTGGTCCGCGCCCTCTTCGGACTCGAAGTTTTTCAGGGCGGTGTTGAACTCGTCGACGATGGGGTTGCAGGCCTCGGTGACCTCGTTGAGCTTGGACACGTAGCTGTTCTTCCCACAGCCGGTGAGGGCGCCCAGGGCAACCAGCGCCGCCAGGGAGAGACAGGCGATCTTGCGGAAGATGGATTTCATACGATTGCACTCCTCTTAAACCGGCCGCGCCAACAGCACAGCTGCCTGCGCGGCCTTACTTGGTTTTAAGGATAGCACAAAAGGAGGGCAAAAAGCAACCAAAACCGCTATTTTCCACCGCTGTGCGCCCACCGATCGACAGGTTTTGCAGCCGGGCAGACGCTACTTCTTCTCGCCGAAGTGGTCGGGGTGGCGGCCCACCCCCAGCTCGCCGTCCAGGGTGAGAAGTTTTGCCATGTCCTCGGGGGCCAGGGCAAAGTCAAAGATGTCGGCATTCTCCCGAATCCGCCCCTCGTGAGACGATTTGGGCAGGGGGACGATGCCCTGCTGCATGCTCCAGCGCAGGCAGATCTGGGGCACCGTCTTCTGGTACTTCTCGGCCAGCGAGCGCAGCACCGGGTCATCAAAGGCGCGCCCCCGCACCAGGGGGGCCCAGGCCTCCACCTGAATGCCGTTTCGCTGGCAGAAGTTCACCGCCTCCCGCTGGTGGCGCATGGGGTGGATCTCCAGCTGGTCCACCATCACCGGCACCTGCGCCGTGTCCATCAGCGACTGCAGGTGGCGGGGAAGGAAGTTGCTCACCCCCAAGGCCCGGATCTTGCCGGCCCGGTAGAGCTCCTCCATGGCCCGCCAGCTCTCCTGGTTGAGGGTCTGCCAGTCCCCCTCCCGCCCCTCGGGGATGGGCCAGTGGATCAAGTAGAGGTCGACATAGTCCATCCCCAACTGCTCCAGGGTGCGCGCAAAGGCCGCCAGGGTGGACTCGTAGCCCTGGTCGTCGTTCCACAGCTTGCTGGTGACAAACAGCTCCTCCCGGGGGAGGCCGCAGTCCCGAACGGCCCGGCCCACCGCCGCCTCGTTGCCGTAGAGGGAGGCGGTGTCGATGTGGCGGTAGCCGATGTCGATGGCCGCCCGCACCGCCCGGTAGGTCTCCTCCTCGTGGGTCTTGTAGGTGCCATAGCCCACACAGGGCATTTTGACGCCGTTTTTCAAAATATAGCAATCTTGTAGGTCCTTCATTCCAAACCTCCCGGCTCTCGTGTTTCCGTACAGGCCAAAGGCCGTCTTTAGTATACCATCGGCGCGCCGGGGCAAAAGGGAAGATTTTGTGAACTTTTGCCATTTTCCCTTCAAAAAAGCGGCCGCGCCATTGTCTTTTTTTCCGCTGGGTGGTATCCTGTTCTCTCCACGGCAAAACGCCGCCGGAAAGGCGGCCCGAAAAGGAGGAAGCGCGTGTGAACGAGTGGCAGGACATCCCCGGCGCCGGGCGCTGGGACGAGGTGACCCCCATCCTCGCCGGCTGGTCGGCCGAGCGAAAGTACCGGGTGCGCACCCGGGCGGGAGAGGACTTTCTCCTGCGGATCACCGGCATGGAGCAGCGCCCCCAAAAAGAGGTGGAGTACCGGCGCATCCGCCGCTTCGGCGAGCTGCCCTTCCCCCTCTCCCGCGCGGTGGAGATGGGCGAGTGCCAGGGCGGCAGGTCCCTCTACATGCTGCTGGAATGGGTCGAGGGCGAGTCGCTGGAGACCGCCCTCCCCCGCCTTGCGCCGGATGAGCAGTACCGGCTGGGGCGGGAGGCTGGCCAGTTCCTGCGGGCGCTGCACAGCCTCCCCCTCTCGCCGGGGGAGGGGGCGGAGGACCTGATCGGCCGGCGGCTGGACAAGTTGGCCCGATACGAGCAGGGCAGCGCGCGGGTCGAGGGGGACCAGGCCGCCCTCGCCCTGGTCAAAGCCCAACTGCCCCTGCTGGCAGCCCGACCGGCCGTCTACCTGCACGGCGACTTTCACCTGGGCAACCTGATTTTCACCCCCCAGGGGCGGGTGGGGATCATCGACTTCAACCGCCAGCGCATCGGCGACGGGTGGGAGGAGTTTCGCATGGTCCAGGCCTTTGACGTCCCCGTCAGCATCCCCTTCTCGGTGGGGCAGGTGCAGGGCTACTGGCAGGGAGAGCCCCCGGAACCCTTTTGGCAGGCCCTGGCGGCCTATGTCGCCTACAACTCCCTCGGCGCCGTCGAGTGGGCCGAGGCCTTTGGCCCCGCCAAGGTGGCGGATATGCAGGCCCGCTGCCGCAGCGCCCTGGCCGACTACGACGGCTTTGCCCAGCCGGTCCCCCGCTGGTACCGGGAGTGGAAGGGTCTCCCCGCCTAGAGAGCGGCAGCCACCGCCTTGCCCCCCTGGGCCCCGCCCGGCCAGGCCCGCTCTCCCGGGCGCGGGGCGGGGAGAGAGGGGGGAGGGAGGCGCTCCTCCCTCCCCACAAGTAGCCCTGCAAAGTCGGGCCGCCTGCCCTGTCATCCGGCGGCGCACCATCCCCCCTTTCCCCGACGACGGGCACAAGAGAGGGG
>NZ_WWVY01000008.1:130925-134703 GCF_009876955.1 Bittarella massiliensis (ex Durand et al. 2017)
GCCTAGGATTCGGCCGCCCCTCTTTTTATTGCTCTGCACCGCTCCCGTGATCGGCGGCGAACTGGGCCACATGCCGCTCCAACAGGGCCAGGCAGTCCTCCTCGTCCTCCGGCCCGGCGCAGCGGGAGAGCAGCAGGAAGATGGGTCCGTAAAACTGTAAGGCCATGGCCTTTGCATCCCCCTCGCGAAAATACCTCTGGGCGATCATCCGGGAAAAGAGCTCGGTCTGAAAGGCAATCGGCCCGTCCAGAAAGAAGTCTCGGTAGGTCGCCATCACCTCGGGAGAGGCGTACTGCTCGATGGTGAGCATCTTGCGAAACTGGGTGGCGTAGGGGTCGCGGGTGCTGTGCAGGAACATCTTCCGGCAGAGGTCTGCCAGCTGCTCCGGCCCGATCTCGCCGTAGGCTGCGGCGAGGTCCCCCTCCCCCGCCTGGGGGACCTGCAGGGCCCGCTCAGCGGCGGCATACCGGCCCCGCATCTCCTCCACAATGGCGTCAAAGATGGCGCGCTTGCCCGGAAAGTGCTTGTAGAGCGAGCTCTCGCGGATGCCCACGGCGGCGGCGATGTCCCGCACGCTGACCCCGGCGTACCCCCGCTGGGAAAAGAGGTCCAGCGCCCTCTCCAAAATGATCTCCTTGGTGTTTCGCCTGGGCATGCGACCCCTCTTTTCTGTCAGAATTTCCAGCCTGTGCTCCCCGACAGCCAGAACCAGACGCGGGAGAGTTCCACAAAGGCAATTTTCACCAGCATACACCCGGCGGCCGTGAAAAACAACCCCCGCCGCCCCGACTGGCTGCCCACAAAGGGGGTGATAATCGCGCAGAGGACCACCGCTGCCGCCAGCGCCCCGCCGACGATGGCCTGGGGGCCCGCGGCGGCGAAGAGGCCGGGCGCACAGCTGCCGTCGATGGCGTGCTGCACCGAGAGGTGGTAGCCGTCCCGCACGGCGGCCTGTGCGCAGAGCACCAGCCCCCAGGCCAACACCAACAGGGTCCTGCGGCCCCAGTGCTGGATCTCCGCCCGCCGCCAGAAGGCGAGGGCCGCATAGGCCACAAACCCCGCCAGCAGCAGGGTGGTCAGGGTCGATTTTCCAAAATAGAGTTTCATAAAACCTCCTCGGCGGCAGGCCGCCATTAAGCTAACGTTCGTTCGCTTTTATATTAGCTAACAATCGTTCTCCTGTCAAGTGGTTTTTCTGTTTGGGAGCAAAGCGCTGGCACTTCCCACCGGACTCCTGTGCAGCCCATTGTTCCATAGGGAGGGCTCCCGTCCGGGCGGCGGGACGATTTCCGTATCGGCAAAGGCGGTGGAAAATGCCGTTTTTGCCTCGGTGGGCAGCCCCTCTCTCCGTCTTCGCACACAGAAAGGGCCATTCCCCTATCCCCCCCCCCCGCGGAAAGAATGAGGGCTTGGCAGCCCATAACCTCAAACACTCTCCATCCCCGCTGCGCAGAAGGTGATATTTCTCTGTTCTAGCCCACAAAAAAGCTCCCACGGGCCTGATAGCCCACGGGAACTTTTTCTGTTATCTCTCTTTTCCCTCTGCGGCGATCCCGTTTGGGAATAGGAGCAGAGGGTAGACGGCAGTGCGGACAACTGTTCCACGGAGGAGTTTTTCGCTCGGGAGAGGGACGATTTCCTCATCGGCAAAGGCGGCGGAAAACGCTGTTTTTGCCTCGGCCCGCAGCCCCGGACCCTCCTCACCTCCACCGCGCAGAAGGTAGTATTTCCTTGCTCCCGCCCGCAAAGAAGTCCCCGCAAATCTGGCAGTCTATGGAGGCTTTTCTATTATCTCTCTTTCCCTCTGCGGCAATCCCGTTTGGGAATAAGGGCAGAGGGCGGCCGCCAGTTTGGGCGGCTGTTCCACGGAGGGGTCTCTGCCCGGGCAGTGGGGACACTCTCCGCACCAACAAAGGTGGTAGACGCCATCTCCTCTTTGCTCGGCAAACAGTCCACAGCTCCAAGCCCTCACGTCTCCGCCACGCAGAGAGGGGTATTCCCTTACTCCATCCCACAAAAAAATACCCGCAAATCTGGCAGCCTATGGAGGCTTTTCTGCTCCCTCTTTCCCCTGCAGCAATCCCGTTTGAGAATAAGGGCAGAGGGTAGACAGCAGCGCGGCCAACTGTTCCATGGAAGGGTTTCCGACCGGGCGGTAGGGTGCGTTTCCCACCGGCAAAGGCGGCGGAAACTGCCGTTTTTATCTCAGCCCGCAGCCCCGGACCCTCCCCACCTCCGCCGCGCAGAAGGAGGTATTTCCCTGCCCCAATCCGCAAAAAAGCCCCCGCAGGCCTGACAGCCCACGGGGACTTTCTTCCTTTATCTCTCTTTTTCACCCTGCGACGATCCCATCTGGGGGAAAAGGGCGGCCGCCAGCGCGGCCAGCTGTTCCATGGAGAGGTTTTCTGCCCGGGCGGTGGGGGCGATCCCCGCACCTTCAAAGGCGGCGGACACCGTCTCCTTGGGCAGCCCCAGGTTCATGGAGAGGCTGTTGACGGCGGTCTTGCGGCGGCCGGCAAAGGCGGCCTTCACCACCCGGAAAAAGGCCCGCTCGCTCTCCACCTCCACCGGGGGGCGTTCCCGCACCGCCAGTTGGATCACCGCCGAGTCCACCTTGGGGGCGGGGAGAAAGCTCCCAGCCGAGACCCCAAAGACCACCCGCGGCTCGCTGAAATAGCGCACCGCCACCGTCACCGCGCCGCACTCCCGGCTGCCCAGGGGGGCGCAGAGACGGGTGGCCGCCTCCTTCTGCACCATCACGGTGATGGATCTCAGGGGCAGCCGCTCCTCCAGCAGGCGCATGATGACCTGGGAGGTGATGTAGTAGGGTAGGTTGGCGCAGAGGCAGACCCCCATCCCGGCGAACTCCCGCTCGATGAGCCCTTTCAGGTCGATCTTCAGGATGTCGCCGTGCACCACCGTCACATTCTCCCGGCCGCCCAGGGTCTCCTCCAACACCGGCAGCAGCCGGTCGTCCAGTTCGATGGCCACCACCTTGCGCGCCCGCTTGGAGAGCTCGGCGGTCAGCACCCCGATGCCGGGGCCCACCTCGATCACCCCGCTGTCGGGGGTGACGCCGGAGACCTCCGCCATCCGGGGACAGACGGTGGGATTGATGAGGAAGTTCTGGCCCAGGGCCTTGGAGAAGGTGAAGCCGTGCCGGGAGAGGATGTCCTTGATGGAGCCGATCTTCCAGAGCTGCGGCATCCGCTAGTCCTTCTTGAAGGAGGTGAAGGCGAACGGCATGATCTCGGCAAAGGTCTTGACCATGTAGTCGCCGTTTCTGGCCACGGTGTAGACCGGGGCGTCGGGCGCCATGAACTCGCAGAGGAACTGCCGGCAGATGCCGCAGGGCATGGTGTCGCAGGTGTCGCCGGCGGCCACGGCCAGGGCGAGGATCTTGCGGGAGGAGCTGTTGGTCATCATGTTGATGGCCGCCGAGCGCTCGGCGCAGATGGTGGCGCCGTAGGAGACGTTCTCCACATTGAAGCCGGTGTAGAACTTGCCGTCCTCGCCCAGCACGCAGGCGCCCACGTGAAAGCCGCTGTATGGCACGTAGGCCCCCTCGCAGGAAGCGATGGATTTTTCGATGAGAATCTTCTCTTGCTCTTTTGTCATGGAAATGACCTCCTCAAAATCAGGTGGCGGCCGGTGGGCCGCCCGCTTGGGCCCGGTCGCGCCGGGCGGGCTGTCCTGCAGCCATTGTACCAAGTCGCTGGCGCGACGGCTAGTGCAAGGTACATAATTCCGCTGCTTTTCCGAAAAAAATAGCAGTTTT
>NZ_WWVY01000025.1:0-7518 GCF_009876955.1 Bittarella massiliensis (ex Durand et al. 2017)
GGTGGCGGGGGGGCGGGGGGCATAGCCCCCGCGCCCCCACCGCTCGCCGCGCTTACATGAACGCGACTGCGCAAATTTTGCCGTACTTGTTATATGTCGGGTCAATTTCCATGCCCACGCATTCCCCTGCCGTGAGCAACCCGGCATCTCTGACAGCAGTGTCCATCAGGTCAGGTTTAACCCACAGCTTGTCCGTCGCTTCACCTGTTACATTATCGTCGTGATAGCTTACAAACAGGGAATGGCCGCACACGGCATTACCGTCCTTGTCCTTAAAATCCACGAACTTGTGTCCCAAAATCTTCATTCTGGCGTTCCCCTTTCTTCAAAAAATTTAGGCGGTAAGACACGCTTGTCCTACTGCCTATAATTGTAATAACTTTCGAAGGTAAAGTCAAGAAAGTATAGGCAGAAATATTGACAAAAGGGAAGAAAGGGCAAAATGCACAAAAGAAAGCTATTGTTTTTGATAGCCGGTTAGATTTATGCCTTCCTTCAAAAACGCTTCATAAAAAACATCATCGGCGCAACGCCAGCCAAGGATTTTCCGCGGATAGCTGTTCATAAAAGTTTGAATCTGGTGAACCTGTTTCCGGGAAACCTTGTTAATACTGAATCCCTTAGGAACAAAGCGTCGAATCATTTTATTGAGGTTTTCATTACTACCCCGTTCCCATGAACTGTACGGATGACAGAAATACAATTGCGTCCTGCCGTCCTTTTCGATGCCTTTCACATCGGCAAACTCACAACCGTTATCTACAGTAATCGTTTTAAAAATACGCGGGAAATCAGCCCCATAGCGGCGTTGCAGGATATCCAGAGCACGGACAGTACAAGCCGCAGTTTTACCCGCCATTTTGATAATAATTTCTTTTCGGGACATGCGTTCGGTAAGAACAAGTAAACAGCTTTGCCCGGCTTTTTTCTCACCGACAACGGTATCCATTTCCCAATGACCGACTTCATCACGCAGGTTAACATATTCAGGCCGCTGAGTAATGCTTTTTGCCAAGGGATTTTGAATGTTGTGCGGTTTTGCCTTTCGGCATCGGCGGGGACGCTTGCCGGAAATCAAAGATTCATTGCCTACGGAGAGTACACCAGAATCCAAATAACGGTAGAGCGTCGGAACACTGATAGTAGTATTGAATGACAATCCTTTCCGGCGCATTTCTCCCAATGCAGCGGCAGGACTAAGCCCGGAACGAAGCCGGGAAGAAATATAACTGGCAAATTCATGGTCATGGCCGATTTTCAAAGGCGCGCCTTTGCGGGCGGTACACCGATCAGCCGAACGCTGGGCGATATCAGCACTATAAGCAGTAGTCCAATCCCAAGAAGCTAAAAGCCGTCGATAAGGGCCGCGTTTTAATTCTCTATAAATTGTACGTTCACCCCGGCCCAGAGCTTCAGCAATACGCCGGGCGGAATATCCCTGCTGATGCAGAACCTCAATTTTCAAGCGTTCCTGATAAGTAATGTTTTTGTTACACCGATTACACATAATGCTTTACCCCGCTTTCAAATCCAGCTATAAGGCGCTGCCTCTACGGCGAGCCTAACAGCAAAAATCCCCGGCTATCAATGGCAAGTGAATCGCAAAGCGACCATTGACAGCCGGGGATTTTTGTGTTTTTCGTAAAGGGGAACATCCTGAAGAGGAAAAGCACCTGCGGGGGCCGCTTATGCGGCCAAGGTATATTTAATTAAGGCCCTACGGGCCGAGGGCTAAATAAAGGAAGAAGCATGAGAATTTCTAAATGCGTATTCCTGCCGCATAGGGCACAAAAGCGAGTGGAAACAGAAAAATATATAGCCCTATTTGCCGCCGATATCGCGCCCGGCGCGACGAGGATTTTTTGCATTATCCTATTAAGAAATGACGTCAAGCCAACAAACAAAAGAATCCAAATCACATTCAACATAATAAGGACAAAAATCACATTCCATTTCATCATCATCAGAATATGGACAATAGCCCAATTCACAGATAGAAAAATTTGACATACAAAAACCTCCTAATGCATCTTTTTACGGGAGCGAAGATAACGGCGCGAGGGCTGGGCAACAGCATCCATATTCGGGCCTTGATTGCATTGCAACTCCAGAATTTCCTGTTCGGAAAGCATATCGCCCTCTTCAAAAGCTTTTTTCAAATTCCCTACACAGGCCAAAGTGTCATAAGCGGCATAATCACGGTTGAAAACGAAAAAGCCAGTACGGCGGACAGGCCGGATATTTTGCGGATTCGTAGCGTTTTCCATTTCCCAGGCATCAAACACATAGTGACGCTGAAGCCGCCACAGCTTGTCACAGGAAACAACGTAGCTTGTAACCTGACGGAGTAAAGCATCCACATGGGCGAAGCGTTGAGCGGTATAATACAAACTGATATGATGGTGACGGCAGGTCAACACCGTATTCAAAAACAGCGGATTGATATTTGTTTTGAAACTGCGGCTGTTCAATTGGACGGAAAATTCATCACCAAGGACAAGGGTTATCGTCCGGGTATGGTTTTCTTCATCGTATTTTCTATTCAAATCAGCGGCAAGCACGATCTGCTCCAAAGAAACAAAACGCTCATAGGGAACACTGGAAAGATGAACGTTACTGATAATTTTAACGCGTTGGATAACAAAGTCTCCGCGTTCAGCGTCCCAAACATCTTTACCGTTGTACAAATGATAAAGAGTACAAACCTTATGCACAGCCGATAAGGTTTTCCCCTTGCCGAACAGCCCGACATAAGCCACCAGTTCACCCGTTTTGCATTCATTGTATTGCTTGTACTTGAAGTATTTAAACAGGTCAACAAGACCATATCGGGGGACGGCCAGCGGATGCAAAACAATAAGGCGGAAAGTTACAGAAGCGGCAAATACCAGGATAAACAGACCAAAGAAAAGCCATATCACGACAACCACCGCCCGCCGCCAAGATTCCGCACCGTGCTGAATACGAAACGGAAAATCATCACACAAACAAAAATACCAAAAAGGACTTGCAGAAACCACGGCAGAAATTCGGAGAATGTAGCGGGCGGCGTAAGACTGCCGCCGAGGATGCCGAAGAACTGCGCCAAAACATTTATCATAATGTCACCCCTTTAAAATCCAAAAATTCGTATTAAAACAAGGAAAAGCAAAATAAGAAAAATCAGAAACAACAATCCTTCCACCACTGAATAAGAATCCAGCGGGATAGATAGAAGCGGCCGTGCTTCAGAAGTTTCTACAGATGCAGCCATATCCGAAATACCAGACGAAGAATTCGGCGCGCTTTCCAATACATCCGACGCAGACGGTAAACTATTCGTCTCCGGGCCATCTGCAAAAGCAACAGGAGCGCAAAGGCACATAAAAATAATAGCCAGCAATGGCCCGAAAAGTACCAAAAAAATTCTTTTATCATTCACGCAAAAGCCCTCCTAGAAAATATGCGACAACACTTGATATCATCGTAAACAAAAGTACGTTCCACATACTGAAAGTGAATCCGTAAACTGTAATAGGCGTTTTCAACCCATTCAGGATAGCGGCCATTACATCAAGAACATCCTGCACTCAAACACTCCCCCTATTTTTTGAAAAAGCTAATAACCATCAAGAGGATGGAAAGCGTAAAGCCCAACAAGAGAACAGCAGTAATTTCAGGCGGCATAAAAGGCCAGAGGGCAGCAAGGAAATTCCCGAATTCACCGCCCAAATTCATCAAATTGGTGAAAGAATCGATTAATGAAGTAATAAGAGAAGCAAGCCCATCAAGTAGCTTAGAAGCAACAGCTGAAATAAAATCAATAGCACTGAAAATGATATTTGCAAGAGCAGAAAAAATTTTTTCTAAAATGTTGACTTTATCATCTGAATCAGAACTATCACCAGGACTACTGCCAGATTCGGAGTCTCCCGGATCCTCACCATCCGTCACAGGTGGAATTTCATCCTCACTTGATGTAATCGGCGCAAGGTCGAAATTCATTAAATTGAACCATTCACCATTTTTGTAAATGGCTGCATTCACATCTTTCCAGAGGCCACCATCATACTGCATGATGTTTTTGACTACGTTTTTCTCTACATTGATAAAAACTGTACCGTTCGCAGGATATGTAGGACGGGCCCCTCCGACACGGTAACTACTCACATTCAAAGCACTCTGCACAACAACATCATTCTCGACAGCACTTTCCGGATAAACGTAAACCATGTTACTATCATAAGGCTGATATGGTACAAACACAGAAGAGTCTGAACCCTCAAAAACTTTTGAAATTCGAACTTCATCAATAAAAACCCGTTCAACTGTACGAACCGGACCGCCCAAAGGTAAGATTTTAAAACAGCTTTCATCAAGAGAGAGAAACACGTCCGATAAATCGGAAGAAGAAGAAACAGGTGTAGTAACAGCATCCGAAACCCGAAGGCCATTGACAAAAGCCATACACACCCAATTGTTTGCCCATGCCGCAGGCTCCATAACAAGGTCAACAGTTACCCATTCATTCGGTGGAATATAGAAGGACAAATAATTTGAGCCAATCAAAACATGAATACGATCTCTATATTTAGAAGGGTCTCGATCAACAGTTTGAATGCGAAAATGAAAAGTTAAATAAGCACTGGAATGGCCTGAAAAAGAATAAGGAAATGTCACAGGACCAGAACCAAGGGACGTTGCAATATAAGAAAAAGCACCGTTCCAACCCTCGTTCTGAAACTGATAACTACCACTTGTAGCATGATTTCCAAAATTGCTGGAATCATAAAAGTTTCCATCCAGATGCCAAAGACCGAGTGTTTTTCCGTCATCCTCAAGCACCAGGTCGGCATTTTTCACATTGTACAGGTAACTCGTTCCGAATACGTCCGATGCAGTACAATAAAAGCTGTTCCGGCCATCCGGTAGACTGTAATAAAGCTGGGAATCCGTATCATTCGCAGTGGATTCCCCATCCGCAGAATCATGACCGTAGATATTCACATACGTGGGACTATACGTCACATAGTATGTATAATTGTTGGTTGTCTCGTACTTGTAGTAGTTGTAAGTGTTGTTGTAATAGGTATTTTGAATCTGATAGCTGGTCCAAGTATTGTTGGTGACGGTATTGAAAGTGTTGTTGTTAACAATAGAGGTCTGAGTGGTATTGCCCGAATTGTAATAGTAAGTACCGCCTGTATTCTGACCGGAACCATAATACCTTTTCGGAGTAGTCAGAGAGCCTGCTGGTGTACCGCCTTCCACCTTATACCAGCTCACACAACCGAGCAGCGTTCCTTTATCAATCTGCGCGCCGCATTTCTCGCAGGTATAAACATCCCTCTTGGTAGAGCCGGCACGCAGCGCCTCCGAAAGCTGCAGCGATACTTGACCACAGCGCGGACAGGTGAGACTGTAATCAGCCGCAAAGGCGGATGCCGAGAAACCAGTAAAAAATGAAAAAAGAAAAACGAAAGAAAGAAAAAAAGCCACTTTATTTTTCATAAAGTCACATCCTTGTAATTATTAGAAAGAAATGGTAAAATCAAACCAAAGAGGAGGCGAAAAAAATGAAATTCATATTCAGTGAAAGTGGATGGGCATTTTTCGAAAGAATGGCATATCGCGGCGTGATTGGTCTTTTTTATGACAGCACATTAACAGGACTATTGGCATACTTAATTTTCTTTGCAGTAATTGGATTCGCCATAATAGGGCTAATATCAACGTTGAAATGGCTATTCACAAGAAAGAAAAAGAAAAAATATTATTAAAAAATAGCCGTCCGCCCACATGGGGCGGGCGGCATTTCTTTGCTTGCCTTTAAGTAGCGGCCCGTTTGATTTTCTTGAAAACGGACACGCCCACGCCGATGAAAGACACAGCGAACAGGCAGAGCAGGACAGGCTGGGAAACCAACTGTTCCAGAACGCCAGCCATCAGGCTGAAGCAATCCGTAAGGGCCGTGGTGATACTCGCCATAGTCAGGCCGCCCTCGACACCAACCGTCATAAGTTCCAGCATACATAAACCCCTTTCTTTTAATTTGATATATGTAAACGGCATTGCCGATTTACCTAATCAGAAAGCACTACGTCCCATCCGGTAATCATGTTTTGGGCATCTATTTGCAAATCAATTTGCAATCCGTCCATAGGGGCAAAACATTGCAACGAAAGCACCATGTCAGCCGCAGAATCCACAGCAAGATAAACCGGAATATCATCTATATCGGCCCGGACGATTTTAAAATCGGCAGCGACAGCGGGAAGAAGCGTTTGCAAAAGCTGTTCATAGAAGTCACTGCAATCCACGCATGCAGTGCGTTTATTGCGTTTGACGTTTTTCATCTGTTTCCACCAGGCACGAAGCCAGACCGGAAAAGGAGACAAGGCCGCACTCCAACGCCTTACTGACAATAAAAGCTGGCGGAACATCAAGCGAAGCCGAGAGAGCCATGAGGAGAGAAGAAGTATCAGCATCGACGGGCACCATCAAATTCATACAGGTTTTACCCCTTTCAAAAATTCCATCTGTTCAACTGTTACAGGAATACAACCGCTTTCATCCGCTTCAAAATCGGGCCATTGTTGATATTTCCAATAATCATCCCAAGAAATCAAATCGCCGGGACAAGACCAGTGTTTATAAAAACGGGCGGTGTATTCTTCATCGGCCCAAGCCGCTTTACACCATTCATTATTCACATCATCGGCTGGAATCTGTAAAAAGTCGGAATCACTGTCGTAAACCAATTCAGGCTTTAAAAGTCCTTTGCTTTTCAAAACAAGCTGGGCGTTTTTACCCCAATCCGCCAAATCTTTTGTTATGTACTTGCTAACATAGGTTGCACAGCGTTCCCGGTCTTTAATGAGTGAACAGGAAAAGAATCCGAACCGTTTTGAATAGCGCGGCCAATCCAAATAGCCCTTAGTATTCGGAACCATTGCAATTGTCCCATCATCCATCCGCTTCCATATCTTTTCAGGGCATATCAAGTCGTTAATATACGAAGTAACGCCGTGAAAGTGGATGGCACCGTCTTTGTGATGCTCCGGAACAAAAAGATAGCGGAAATTGGTATCTACCCGTTTTTTATAATCATTAAAAAACGATGAAAGGGACTTTCGCAAAGATTTAAAATCATAACGGTCAGAAACCTTGTTTTCATCGAATGTAAAAGTACAGAACAAAACGAATCGGTTACACAACAAAGTATCTTTGATTCTTCGCCGCGTTCGTGAAAGACTTTCATCCATGCGTCCATCGTGGGGCTGGGATTCAGAACGTTCAGAATACAGACTGGGGGGACGGTTCAACTGTATATGCCGATAGGGTAATTCTTTTTGGTCATATCTGTATATCCGATACAAACCATCACCCCAACGCGTTATAGTTTTCTTTCCCGGTCTGCCTGAAAAGTGTTACGGTGTCAAGTATCCCCCCAGCCCCCCTTACAGGAGGCCGGGGGAGCTTTCGCGCGTGGCGGTGGGGCGGGGGGGGGGGCCCCCCCCCCCCCCCCCCCCCCCCCCC
>NZ_WWVY01000026.1:0-6822 GCF_009876955.1 Bittarella massiliensis (ex Durand et al. 2017)
AAAACTGCTATTTTTTTCGGAAAAGCAGCGGAATTATGTACCTTGCACTAGCCGTCGCGCCAGCGACTTGGTACAATGAAACCAATTCAAAGAGAGAGGGAGATTTGCCATGCACCCCGTTTTTACCCCGGTGACCCTGCGGACCATGACGGTGAAAAACCGGATCGCCCGTTCCGCCACCCACGACTATGTCGGCAACGAGACCGGCTATGTGAGCGACTTGCAGGCCGACATCTGGGAGGAGCTGGCCCAAAACGACCTGGGCCTCTTTATCACCGGCCACCTCTATGTGGATGTTCTGGGCCAGGCGTCGGCCAGCCAGAACGCCCTGGACCACGACCGCTACATCCCGGCGCTGGCGAGCGCGGTGAAGCGGGTGCAGCGCCACGGCTGTAAAGTGGTGGCCCAGCTCAGCCATGCCGGGGCCAAGGCCACACCGGAGGTGCCGCTGGCCCCCTCCGCCATCACTCTGGAGCCGGGGGCGCCGGCCCGCGCCATGACCAGAGAGGAGATCGGTCGGGTGGTTGCGGCCTTTGCCGCTGCCGCGGGTCGAGCCCAGGCGGCCGGATGCGATGGGGTGCAGATCCACTGTGCCCACCTCTACCTGCTTAGCCAGTTCATCACCCCCTGTTGCAACCACCGCAGTGACGAGTACGGCGGCAGCCGGGAGAACCGCTTTCGTATCGTGGAGGAGGTGTTGGCCGCCGTGCGGGCCCGCTGCGGAGAGGACTACCCGGTCTTTGTCAAAATCAACAGCAACGCCCCCGAAGGGGACGAGGAGTACGCCGCCGACCTGCCCTACATGATGGAGCGGTTTGCCGCCTGGAAGGTGGAGGCGGTGGAGTTCAGCGGCTGCGATTTCTACCAGCGCAAGGGACAGCACAACTACTACCTGGAGCGGGCCGCCCAACTGCGAAAGGCCGCCGATCAGCCGGTGATGCTGGTGGGGGGCGTGCGCACCCTGGAGGACATGGCGGCGGTGCTCGACCGGGGCATTGAGATGGTCTCCCTCTGCCGCCCCTTTATCCGCCAGGCCGACCTGATCCCCCGCCTGCGGGCCGGGGAGGGGGCCGCCTGTGTCAGTTGTGGCCAGTGCAGCAGCAAGGGCAGTAAGCCGGGCCAGGCCCGCTGTATCTTCAACCGCAAGGTACCCGGGGCGATTTGAAAGATGAGGCCCTGAAAAGGCAAAAAAGCGCTCCCAGCCGGAAACGCGGCGGGGAGCGCTTTTCTTGTAACGGAGTCAAAAAGAAGGGGGTCAGGCCAGACGGAGGGAGACCCCCGCTTCCACCAGGTCGGCTTGCCACTGGGGGGAGAGCTGGGTATCGGTGACGATGGTGTCCAGTTGGGAGAGGTCGCAGAAGTGGGAGGAGCGCACCTGGCCGAACTTGCCCGAGTCCGCCACCAGGATTTTTTGGGAGGAGGACTGAAGGACCGCCTCCTTCACCGCCACCTCGTAGGGATTGGCGCAGGTGACCCCCAGGGTCTGGTGGATCCCGGCGGCCGAGAGAAAGGCCTTGTTGACCCGGATGCGGCGGATGAAGGAGACCCCTTCGGCGGATTCCAGCATCTCGGTGTTGGGGTGGTAGACCCCGCCGCACATCAACAGGCGGATGCCCGGCCGGTTGCGCAGGGCGAAGAGGACGTTGGCGTTGTAGCAGAGGACGGTCAGGTCGTAGTTGGTGGGGATGTGGGACAGGATCTTGGCGGTGGTGCTGCCGGTGTCGATGGCGATGACGTCCCGCGGCTCGATGAGGGCGGCTGCGGCCCGGCCGATCTGCTCCTTCTGGGCGTTGGCCTTTTCCAGCTCCTGTAGCAGGGAGTAGCCCCCCTCTTCCCCGTCGGAGGGGTGGCCCAGCTCCAGCTCGGCCAGGTCCCGGCGCACCGTCATCTCCGACACCGCCAGCCGGGAGGCCAGGGTGCGGATAGGAAGCATCCCCTGGGCGGATATCATCTGCAGCAGAAGACTCTGCCGCTGTTCCTTTTTTGTCATAAAAACACCCCATTTGTTTCCGATCTTCTCTCAATCTATCATGTCTGCCGCGCTATGTAAATAGAAAGTGGGTCAGCTTTTTGTGTGGCTTTCACAACTCTTTGTCAAACCGTTTCCTTTTTGTTGACGATTGTATTTTACCATGTTATGTTGTAAATAACAAATGTTATATTTTGAATATCATTTGTTTTTAACGCAGTCACGTCGTCCGGGCAGAGGCCTGCTTGTCCGGCGGCAGAACAGAGGAGGATATGAATGATGTCAACGCCACACAACACAGCTGAAAAGGGACAGATCGCCAGCACCGTTCTCATGCCGGGGGACCCCCTGCGCGCCAAGTACATTGCAGAGACCTACCTGGACAATGTGAGCGAGTTCAACCACGTGCGGGGGATGTTGGGCTTTACCGGCACCTACCAGGGCAAGCCGGTCTCGGTGATGGGCAGCGGGATGGGGATCCCCTCCATCGGCATCTACTCCTACGAGCTGTTTCACCACTACGGGGTGGACAATATCATCCGCCTGGGTTCTTCCGGCTCCTATGTGGAGGGGCTCAACCTCTTCGACGTGGTGATGGCCACCGCCGCCTGGAGCGCCTCCACCTATGCCCTGGCGCAGAGCGGGTACGACAAGGACCTCACCTACCCCAGCACCCAGCTCAACGCCCAGCTCAAAGAGAGCGCCCAGCGCCTGGGGAAGGAGCTGGTGGAGGGGGTCGTTCACTCCAGCGACGTCTTCTACTACCACGGCGTCGACAAGGCTGCCTACATCGAAAAGCTCAACCGGGAGCACGGCTGCATCTGCATCGACATGGAGAGCTTTGCCCTCTTTCACAACGCCGCCCTCAACGGCAAGAGGGCCGCGACCCTGCTGACCATCTCCGACACCCTGAAGGGGGAGAAACAGTCCATCTCCTCGGCGGACCGGGAGCTGGCCCTCACCAACATGATGGAGATCGCCCTGGGCATCCTGTAAAGGGATCGTCCCCATAAAAGGCACTGTCAAGAGCCCTTCCCCCTGAGCGGGGTAGGGCTCTTGACGCGCGTGGAGAGGGGAGCCCCTGGCTGAGGGAAGGCAACCGCTGAGGATTTTTTGCGGGGATGGCCGTCTCGTGTGAGGCGCCCGCCCCGCCCACCTGCCCTGTCGAGGCGAGAGGGGAAAATGGATACTCCTCCTGGCACAAGATCCCCCTTTGAGGGGCGTGTTGCCCTTCCTGTGTGGCGGGAGTGGGAGGGCGCTAAAGGGTGGGGAGGTTCCGGGCCGGAAGAAGGCAGCTTGTTGAAGCCTTTTGACAGGGACTGTCTGCCTCCCATCTGCCCTGCCGAGACGATGGGAAAATGGGCTCGTTCCTTCCAGTGCACTCTTCCCTTTGGGACAGGCTGCTCCCCTTGTGCGGTGGGGCGGAAGAGATTTAGAGGGGGAAGAACTCCGAGCCAGAGGGGAGGTCGCTGCTGAGGTATCTTTGTGAGACTGACTGGCATGGAGGCGGCTGGAGTGTTTTGCGGGGCTGCCACCTGGGGCAGGGGACGATTGCCCCGCCCGTCTGTTTTGTCGGTGCGAGAGAAGACAGATGCGCTTCTTTCAGTGCAAAATCCCTTTTTGAGGTGTGCTTTCCCCCTGTGCGTTGGGGGCGGAAGAGCATTGGGGAGAGAAGAGCTCTGAGCCAAGGGGAAGGCCGCTGCCGAAGCATTTCCGCGAAGGTGGCTGCCAAGCGAGGAGCAGTTGCCCATCCATCTGGCCTGTCAGGGCGAGTAACAGACACACTTTTCCCGGCGCAAAATTTCCTTTGAGGCGTACTGCCCTCCTATGCGTTGGGAGCGGAGGAGCCCTTGAGAGGGAAGGGTCTCGGGCCAGAGAGGAAGGCAGCCACCGGGGTGTTTTGCGAAGATGGCTGGCCTGGTGTGGGGCGACCGCTGCCCATCTGCTCTATCGGGGCGAGAGAGATGAGTTTATTTCCCCCGATACAGTTCCTCCTTTTTGAGAGTGCGCTGCCCTCTATCGCAGCGGAAGAGAGAAACTTCTGATAAATTGACATCTGGCCATTGAGGGACGACAGATACAGGCGGTATGGCCCTTCCCTCTCATCCCCCTATTTAACAGAAGGTCACCAACCGGATAAAATTCCCCGTAGCGGACGAGTCTGCACAGAGAGGAGGTGGAAAACGGCGTGAAAAAAGGAGAAAGGGTGATGGCCCTGGCCGCTGTGGCGGCCGGGCTCTGCTGTCTGATCGGCGGGTCGCTTCTGGCGTCGCCCGGGAGTTTTGCCAAGGGTTTTTGGGAGGGGGCCGGCGGCACCCTGGCCATCGCCGGGGCGGCAGCGCTGGTCTGGCAGTTTTTCAGGGCGCGGGCGAAATAGCGCCAAAAGGGTCAGCGCCCCGGCGGATCGTTTTCCGCCGGGGCGCTGCCTTTTCTCGATAGACGCTATTCCAAAAAGAGGGTGAGAAAGTCGACGAGGGCTTTCCAGGTGTGGGGGTACTCGTCTAGAATCATCCGGCGCAGCAAATCAGGGGTACAGGTCGCGCGGGAGTACGCCAAGCTTCCCCGCGCCCGTTCACCGAGGGCGATGTGGCCGGAGGCAAACCCGCCGATGGCCACCCGGTCAGCCAGGGCCGCGCCCCCCACCGCGTAGACGCCGATGGAGAGTCCACCCAGGGAAACCACCCCCACCGCCAGCCCGCCGATGGCCAGCAGCCCTATCGCGACGCCGCCCAGGGCCACCCCACCCAGAGTCAGCCCACCGAGGGCCAACAGTCCCAGGGAGAGCCCGCCGAGGGAGAAGAGCCCTGCCGAAAGTGCCCCCAGGGAGAAGAGGCCGGTGGCCAGATTGCCGATGGCCAGTATCCCCTTGGCCCGACAGAGCCCCCACCCCAGGTGGATGTGCACCAGAGGCAACCCGAAGAGGGTCCGCTTGCTCTTGTACTCCCACTGGAAGCGGCGGGGGAAGGGGTCCACATCGTCGGCCGGAGGGGCCGACGGTTGGGGCTGTTTTTCCCCCTTGACCAGTTCGTCCAGGCTGACGCCAAAGTAGTCGCTCAGGGCGACCAGATTGCCCACGTCGGGAGTGGAAGCGCCGGTTTCCCTTAGTTAAAGATATTGTTGGGTATCTCAAGATGTGTCATTCGATTTTGCCGATAAAGCGGTAGAAGATTTCTACCTCCCGTTCCCGGCTTCCGTCCTCACTTTTGACCGCTTCATGGACAAGGATTTTTTCAATCAGCGTATTCAGAAGTTCAGCCGTCAATTCTGTGGGATTGACATACTGTTTCATCAGACCTATCCACTTTTCAGCGTCAACCGCTGTCTGGGCGGCGGCCTCCATCGCTTCGTGAAGCCGTTCAATTTTTGCGTCCAATTCTCGCTGTTCGCCCTGATACTTTTCGGACAGCATATTGAAATTGTATTCTGTAATGCGTCCGGCAGACCAGTCCTCATACATTTTTGCAAACAGGGTGTCTACTTCTGCTTTGCGCTTTTCCGCCTTTTTCAGTTCGGCTGTCTGCCGCTTCCTTGCAGTATTGCGTTCCTTGTCGCTGGCGTTAAGTAGCCGTTTCAGAAGTTTGTCCCCATCCTGCTGTGCCAGCACAGACCAGTATTGCAGACGGGAAAGGACATAGGCGTAAAGCACATCATAGCGGATATAGTGCATGGAACACTGGTGCAATCCTTGCCCGTACTTGCTACAATGGTAGTGGGCATAGGGATTTTTGTTCTGGCTGTTCATACCATAGGCCAGCGACCAGCCGCAGTCCGCACATTTTACCAGCCCGGAAAATATCTGTGTTGTGCCGTTCTTCTGCCGTCTGCGCCTGTTGCAAATCTGCTCCTGTACTTGACGGAACACATCTTCGGAAATAATCGCTTCGTGGGTGTTCTCCACACGATACCATTCCTCTTTTGGCTTGCGTACTTTCTTCTTGTTTTTGAATGAAATATTGGTCTGCTTATTGTGGACGCTGTGTCCGATATAGGTTTCCTCTTTCAGAATACTTTTCACCTGCGCTATCGTCCACGCATAGGCTTTTTCCTCCGGCGCTCCGGCATAGATATTTGCGAAAGTGCCGTATCTCTGGAAATTCAGCCAGCCGGGAGTAGGTACTTTTTCTTCGACCAAAATCCGTGTAATGCTGGCGGCTCCCCGGCCATGAACGGCAAGGTCAAAAATCTTTTCGATAATCCACCTTGTTTCCGGGTCAATCAGAAGATGGCCTTTCTTATCTGGGTCTTTGACATAGCCAAGCGGAGCATAGGCTCCATAGTGTGCGCCATTTGCGAACCGTGTCCGCATGGCCGCCTTTACCTTTTTGCTGGTCTGGCGGGCGTGCATTTCATTCAGAATGTTGAGGAATGGGGCAAGCTCATTCTCTCCGTTGATGGTGTCCACATTGTCATTGACAGCGATATAGCGGACGCCTTTGCTGGGAAAGTAGATTTCCGTGTACTGGCCGGTCAGAATGTAGTTTCTGCCTAAGCGGGATAAATCCTTCGTAACAACGCAGTTGATTTTCCTGTCCTCAATGTCATCAATCATTCTCTGAAAATCCGGCCTGTCAAAGTTCGTTCCAGACCATCCATCGTCGATATATTCATCTATGACATTCAGGCCATGCTCGGCGGCATATTGCCGGAGCATCATGCGTTGTGTCTGAATACTCCCGCTTTCTCCTTGCAGTTCATCGTCCCGGCTCAATCTCATATAAAGCGCCGTGTTGTAAATCGTAGTATTGTAAGGTTGTTTCACCGTAAAAATCCTCCTTCTAAAGAAACAACCCACGCTTACAATACTTTTGCTCTATGGCAATTATATCATAAGCGTGGGCGTGTTATCAATGATG
>NZ_WWVY01000009.1:0-40420 GCF_009876955.1 Bittarella massiliensis (ex Durand et al. 2017)
CAAGGTTGAAACTCAAAGGAATTGACGGGGGCCCGCACAAGCAGTGGAGTATGTGGTTTAATTCGAAGCAACGCGAAAAACCTTACCAGGTCTTGACATCTATCGCTATCCCAAGAGATTGGGAGTTCCCTTCGGGGACGGTAAGACAGGTGGTGCATGGTTGTCGTCAGCTCGTGTCGTGAGATGTTGGGTTAAGTCCCGCAACGAGCGCAACCCTTACTGTTAGTTGCTACGCAAGAGCACTCTAACGGGACTGCCGTTGACAAAACGGAGGAAGGTGGGGATGACGTCAAATCATCATGCCCTTTATGACCTGGGCTACACACGTACTACAATGGCCGCAAACAACGAGCAGCGAAACCGCGAGGTGGAGCGAATCTATAAAAGCGGTCTCAGTTCGGATTGCAGGCTGCAACTCGCCTGCATGAAGTCGGAATTGCTAGTAATCGCGGATCAGCATGCCGCGGTGAATACGTTCCCGGGCCTTGTACACACCGCCCGTCACACCATGAGAGCCGGTAACACCCGAAGTCAGTAGTCTAACCGCAAGGGGGACGCTGCCGAAGGTGGGGCTGGTGATTGGGGTGAAGTCGTAACAAGGTAGCCGTATCGGAAGGTGCGGCTGGATCACCTCCTTTCTAAGGAAGAGAGGGACGTTTGAGCTTTAAGTATTGTTCAATTTTGAAGGTCTGTGAAGACAGGCTTTCAAGCAAGAGGAACCTTGTTGAAGACGGGGGTGTAGCTCAGCTGGGAGAGCACCTGCCTTGCACGCAGGGGGTCAGGAGTTCGAGCCTCCTCATCTCCACCACTGGTGGACGCGAGAGCCGAGAGGTGATCGTGGGAGGGACAAGGAGTACTGACTTCTAGGAAAGCGGAGCGCCCTTGAGTATGGGCTCATAGCTCAGGTGGTTAGAGCGCACGCCTGATAAGCGTGAGGTCGGTGGTTCGAGTCCACTTGAGCCCACCACGGCCTGGGAAACCGGGCAAAGACAAGGGACCTGGAGCAAAAATGCACCTTGAAAACTGAATAAAGCAATAGACTGCGATAGAAATCTAAAGGGTAACATGGAAGAAATTCTATGGTACACTACAATTTATGTCGAGAGAACAGCCGAAGAAAAAAGGTCAAGCTAAGAAGGGCGCAGGGCGAATGCCTTGGCACCAGGAGACGATGAAGGACGCGATAAGCTGCGAAAAGCCGCGGGGAGCTGCAAATAAGTATTGATCCGCGGATGTCCGAATGGGGCAACCCACCTAGAGTCATGTCTAGGTATCCTGTACTGAATACATAGGTGCAGGAGGTGAACCGCCTGAACTGAAACATCTAAGTAGGGCGAGGAAGAGAAATCAAACGAGATTCCGAAAGTAGTGGCGAGCGAAATCGGAAGAGGCCAAACCAGGGGTAGAAATACCTCTGGGGTTGTGGACTGCATTTAGGATTGTGCGAGTTTAAGAGAACGGCATGGGAAGGCCGGCCAGAGAGGGTGAGAGCCCCGTATCTGAAAAGCGAGCGCACCGAGCAGGATCCAGAGTACCGCGGGACACGAGGAATCCCGTGGGAAGCCGGGGGGACCACCCTCCAAGCCTAAATACTACCTGGTGACCGATAGCGTATAGTACTGTGAAGGAAAGGTGAAAAGAACCCCGGGAGGGGAGTGAAATAGAACCTGAAACCCTGTGCCTACAAGCACATAGAGCACGTCAAAGTGTGATATGGTACTTTTTGTAGAACGGTCCGGCGAGTGTATGTATGCAGCGAGGTTAAGGGCTTAAGGCCTGAAGCCGCAGGGAAACCGAGTCTGAATAGGGCGAATTAGTTGCATGTATATGACCCGAAACCGGGTGACCTATCCATGTCCAGGTTGAAGTTGGGGTAAGACCCAATGGAGGACCGAACCGACCCCTGTTGAAAAAGTGGCGGATGAGGTGTGGATAGCGGAGAAATTCTAATCGAACCCGGATATAGCTGGTTCTCCCCGAAATAGCTTTAGGGCTAGCCTTGCGTTAGATTTCCGGAGGTAAAGCACTGAATGGGCTAGGGGCCGAGAGGTTACTGAACCCTATCAAACTAAGAATGCCGGAAAATCGATGCGCAGGAGTCAGACTATGGGAGATAAGTTTCATAGTCAAGAGGGAAACAGCCCAGACCCACAGCTAAGGTCCCCAAACAGGTTTAAGTGGAAAAGGATGTGGGGGTGCACAGACAACTAGGATGTTGGCTTAGAAGCAGCCATACATTAAAAGAGTGCGTAATAGCTCACTAGTCGAGTGCCCCTGCGCCGAAAATGTAACGGGGCTAAAACCTGTACCGAAGCTTGGGCATCGTCGTAAGATGATGGGTAGGGGAGCGTCGCATGCGGGGTGAAGCCATAGCGGAAGCGGTGGTGGACTGCATGGGAGTGAGAATGCCGGAATGAGTAGCGCGAATCATGTGAGAATCATGATGGCCGAAAGCCTAAGGTTTTTGGAGGAAGGTTCGTCCGCTCCAAGTTAGTCGGGAGCTAAGGTGAGGCCGAAAGGCGTAGCCGATGCACATACGGTAGAGATTCCGTAACCACCGAAAGTTTTAAGCAGAGGGACACTCTGAAAGGGCATGACCCGGGCGATGGTAGACCCGGGCGTAAGGGACTGAAATTTAGTAGGGAAGCATGCTTGGACGGAGGCGAGAAAAGCTCTGGGAATAACTGAGGTGCCCGTACCGCAAACCGACACAGGTAGGTAGGAAGAAGATTCTAAGGCCAACGGGAGAAGGGTTGTTAAGGAACTCGGCAAATTGACCCCGTAACTTAGGGATAAGGGGTGCTCATGGAAACATGAGCCGCAGAGAATAGAGCCAGGCGACTGTTTAGCAAAAACACAGGTCTCTGCTAAATCGAAAGATGAAGTATAGGGGCTGACACCTGCCCGGTGCTGGAAGGTTAAGGAGATGAGTGCAAGCTTTGACCCGAAGCCCCAGTGAACGGCGGCCGTAACTATAACGGTCCTAAGGTAGCGAAATTCCTTGTCGGGTAAGTTCCGACCCGCACGAATGGTGTAACGATCTGGTTACTGTCTCAACAACCCGCCCGGCGAAATTGTAGTACCGGTGAAGATGCCGGTTACCCGCGACAAGACGGAAAGACCCCATGGAGCTTTACTGCAGCCTGATATTGGATTTCGGTATTACATGTACAGGATAGGTGGGAGACTGGGAAGCCAAGGCGTCAGCTTTGGTGGAGTCGACCTTGGGATACCACTCTTGTAGTGCTGGAATTCTAACTTGCGGCCGTGAAACCGGCCGGAGGACATTGTCAGGTGGGCAGTTTGACTGGGGCGGTCGCCTCCTAAAAGGTATCGGAGGCGCTCAAAGGTTGGCTCAGCATGGACGGAAACCATGCCAGAGAGTGTAAACGCACAAGCCAGCCTGACTGCGAGACTGACAAGTCGAGCAGGAACGAAAGTTGGAGTTAGTGATCCGGCGGTATGTGAGTGGAAATGCCGTCGCTCAACGGATAAAAGCTACCCTGGGGATAACAGGCTGATCTCCCCCAAGAGTCCACATCGACGGGGAGGTTTGGCACCTCGATGTCGGCTCATCGCATCCTGGGGCTGAATTCGGTCCCAAGGGTTTGGCTGTTCGCCAATTAAAGCGGTACGCGAGCTGGGTTCAGAACGTCGTGAGACAGTTCGGTCCCTATCTGTCGTGGGCGCAGGATATTTGAGAGGAGCTGTCCCTAGTACGAGAGGACCGGGATGGACGCACCTCTGGTGCACCAGTTGTCACGCCAGTGGCACAGCTGGGCAGCTAAGTGCGGAACGGATAAACGCTGAAAGCATCTAAGCGTGAAGCCGACCTCAAGATAAGATATCCCACTGAGTCAATCAGGTAAGACCCCTTGAAGACTACGAGGTAGATAGGCTGCAGGTGTACGCACGGTGACGTGTTGAGCTGGGCAGTACTAATCGGTCGAGGGCTTGACCTTGTGAAGCAGTTCTCATTCAGTCTATTCCCCTTTATTCAGTTTTCAAGCTGTATTTTTGCAGAAGAAGCCGGGCGGAAGTTCGGCGGGCTGCGAAGCAGTTTGTTTAGGCACCATTAGCTCAGTTGGTAGAGCAACTGACTCTTAATCAGTGGGTCCCGGGTTCGAGTCCCTGATGGTGCACCAAAAGGCCGTGCAAACGGCGGCGATTGTAGAGTGAGTTGACGGGGACATTTTTCGTATTTTGCGAAGCAAAATCAAAGTCCTTGGGACTTTGAGGAAAATGTCAGAATCAATTGCTCTGCAATTGATTTGGCCCGTTGGTCAAGCGGTTAAGACACCGGCCTCTCACGCCGGTAACGGGGGTTCGATTCCCCCACGGGTCACCAGGAATAATGACGGCGAAAGCTGTTCATTATATACAGACAGATGCCGTGCTTTGCGAAAGCAAAGACAAAGTCCAGTGGACTTTGAGGCAGATGTCAAGGCCACTTGCAGAGCAATTGGCGAAGTCGGTGTTGATGGCGCGTAGGATCCACCCGTTCCCATCCCGAACACGGAAGTTAAGCTACGCAGCGCTGAAGATACTTGGCGGGAAGCTGCCTGGGAAAATAGGGCGATGCCGACACAAATATTCCTCCTTAGCTCAGTTGGTAGAGCATGCGGCTGTTAACCGCAGGGTCGCCCGTTCGAGCCGGGCAGGGGGAGCCAGAAGGGCCTTTAGCTCAGTTGGTTAGAGCAGCCGGCTCATAACCGGTCGGTCCGGGGTTCGAGTCCCTGAAGGCCCACCAATATGACCATTTAGGGGTATAGCTCAGTTGGTAGAGCAGTGGTCTCCAAAACCACGTGCCGAGGGTTCAAATCCTTCTGCCCCTGCCACGTATGCTGCTATGGCTCAGTCGGCAGAGCGCGTCCTTGGTAAGGACGAGGTCGGCGGTTCGAATCCGCCTAGCAGCTCCAAAGAAAACACCCACAAACCGCATTGTTAAGCGATTTGTGGGTGTTTTTTGTTGTGTGTAAAAATACAAAAGGGATGGAAAATAGCGCAGAGTAGAGTGAAATAGAACATAGATGTTATCAAAATGCTATCAAAAAAACGCGGTCAAGGGCGCTCCTCGCCTCCATGAACGACCCCTCTGCAGCTTTTCATTTGTCGGAGAATGTATTATAATAAGCAAAATAGTCGAAAAAGGGGAAGTGACGATGAAACACGCGTATTGGAAGGCCCTCCTGGCAGCCCTGGTCTGCCTCACCCTTTTGGCGGGCTGCAAAAAGGCAGAGGCAGCGGCGCCCACTGCCGGCGCCACCTTTGTGGAGAGCGCCGCCCTCTTCTCCGACGAAGAGGAGGGGACCCTCTCCCCCAAGGCCATTGCCGCCCAGGAGGAGAAGGAGGCTGCCGAGAAGGCTGCCCAGGAGACCGGCGGTTCCGGCGAAGAGGGAGAGGAGGGCTCTGGCGAGGGCAGCCAGCCCCGCCAGACGGTGCGGGTCACCGTGCCCGAGGGCAGCACCTTCATGCAGATCGCCAATACCCTTGAGAAAAAAGGGGTCTGCACGGCGGCGGATTTTTACAACACCGCCCAGAATTACACCGTCAAGTCCTTCACCGTCCCCTCCACCTCCGACCGCGCCTTTAAGATGGAGGGCTACCTCTTCCCCGACACCTACGAGTTCTACCAGGGGGAGGACGCCGAGTCGGTTCTGCGCAAGATGCTCAACAACTACGCCGCCAAGTCGGGGATGCCCTCTGAAAAGACCCTGATTTTGGCCTCCATCATTGAGCGGGAGACCCGCAGCACCGAGCAGATGAAGATGGTCTCCTCGGTCTTTCACAACCGGCTGGCCGCCGGGATGCGGCTGGACTCCGACCCCACCCGGGAGTATGTCAACAACTACATCACCGGCAACTCTCTGGTGGCAAATCAGAGCAAGTTCGCCCCCCTCTACAACACCTATAAGTGCAAGGGGCTGCCCGCCGGCCCCATCTGCAACCCCGGCGCCCGGGCCATTGCCGCCGCCCAGAACCCCAGCTCCAGCGAGTACCTCTATTTCTTCTTCGGGAACGACAACCAAAACCACTACTCCAAAACACTGGAGGAGCACGAGGCCCAGATGGAGCAGTACGGGGTGCAGAAATAGCGGCTGTTTTCCAGTTCCCTACCTGCTTTGATGAAAGACCGGCAGGGAGAAGAGGGGGGAGCCTTCCGGTTGGAGGCTGCCCTGCGCTGGGATCGCCAAAAAGGGGACGCACAGAAGGGCGGTGTCTTCCCCATTCGCTCTTTGCTATTGCTGAAGGGGCCTGTACAGGCCCCTTCGGTGCGCGTT
This sequence comes from Bittarella massiliensis (ex Durand et al. 2017), assembly GCF_009876955.1. Lineage (NCBI taxonomy): Bacteria > Bacillati > Bacillota > Clostridia > Eubacteriales > Oscillospiraceae > Bittarella (ex Durand et al. 2017) > Bittarella massiliensis (ex Durand et al. 2017). Next base: position 6,282 of record NZ_WWVY01000009.1, read on the forward strand.
CGGCAGCCTGTCTTTTCCCGCAGGGAGGGGAGGCCTCCATCGGCTGGATTCCCAAAGGGGCGAGTTGCTGCCTCCCCTCCCAAGCGCTTTCCCCAAATCTGTTCTCGTTGCAGGCGGGAGGGCCTTTGCACAGGCCTCTGTCGACCTGGTAGAAGCGCCGTGAGACCATACAGAAAGGACGGGGCTTTTGCCGGCTTGTACCCCACTGCAATTCATCCGTGAACGCAGTCTCCCACCGGGTTGGCCCCTCCGCAGAGGCTCTTTTCTTCAGGCCCTATTGGGGCCGCCTCCTAAGCCGGACCGCGCCCTCAAATGAGAAGGGAATGTGCATTTCATTTTGCTTTGAAAATGCGCGGGGCGCGCGACCGCCGCAGCCGCCCCTCGGAGAAGGGGCCTTTGGGGTGATTTTTCAGTTGTCAAATCCCGGCCAATCCGATATGATGGGGAAAGGCGGAAAAGGGGGAGGCCCCCGCCGCCCGATTTTACAGCGCGAAAGGGGTGAGGGCCGTGAAGTGGCTCTCCCATTTAAAGACGGTCAACCACCACAAAAAACTGGTGCGCCGGTACTGCTTCAAGGTGGGGCTCTACCGGCAGGGCCTGCTGCACGACCTCTCCAAATACAGCCCCGCCGAGTTTTGGGTGGGGGCCCGCTACTTTCAGGGCAACCGCAGCCCCAACGACGCCGAGCGGCAGGACCGGGGGTACAGTTCGGCTTGGCTGCACCACAAGGGCCGCAACAAGCACCACCTGGAATACTGGATCGACTACTCCCCCGAGGGCGACCACGCCCTGGCAGGGATGAAGATGCCGGTGCGGTATGTGGTGGAGATGTTCTGCGACCGCATCGCCGCCAGCCGCACCTACCGCAAAGAGGCCTATGTGGACCGAGACCCCTGGGACTACTACCAGCGCTCCAAGCCCCACTACATCCTCCATCCCGAGACCCGGGCCCTGCTGGAAGACCTGCTTTGCCGGCTGAAGGACGAGGGGGAGGAAGCGGTCTTTTCCTATATCCGGCAGGAGGTGCTGCCCGCCGCCCGGCAGCGGGACGGGGGGCGGAAGAGCGGGACCGGCAAAAAGAAGGGCGAAATTTGACAACAAAATGGCCCAGGCCGTATAATGGGAGTACTTTGAAGAGAAGAGAAATGCCCCCTTTGTGCAGGGGGACGGGAAGTGATGAGTTGAGCGCTCCGCTCAAAAAAGCATATCATCTCTTTGACAAGACGCTGGGCAACGCCGGCGTTTTTCGCGTGGCCTTTTTGGCCGCCACCATCTTCTACTATGTCAACTTCTACGACCGCATCTTCAACCCCGTCAACCTGGTCTTGGGGATCTGGGCGATCTGCGTCTTTGTCAACGTGGTGTTCATCAAGCGCCTCTACTTTCAGATGCGCCACTGGTTCACCTTTGGTCTGTTCATGCTGGCCTCGCTGCTCTCGGTGCTCCTCAACTGGCGGGACAACCTGCTCTTCAACTTCTTCACCCTGGGGTACTCCGCCCTCTACTTTGTGGTCTTTTTCGGCTGCACCAGCCTGATGGACTATCACAAGGCCCAGCGGGAACTGCGCATCCTCCTAAAAATCATCGTGCTGCTGGTGACCGCCATCACCCTGGCGGGGGCCCTCTTTGTCACCTACCGGCTCAGCATCACCATCGACGGCTACCACTTCGGCTTTTTTGAGGGGCGCTTTTACGGCATCTTCACCAACCCCAACTACGCCGGTTTCCTCAACGCCTTGAGCATTGTCTGCGCCCAGATGCTCCTGACCATCGACCACCGCCGCAAACAGAAGATGCGGAAGGTGGCCAAGGCCTTCCTCTGGCTCTCCATCCCCGTCAACCTGGTCTCCCTCTGGTTCACCGACAGCAACGCCGCCCTGGTGCTGCTGGGAGGCTATGGGGTGATGCTGGCCTGCGGGCTGCGCATCAGCTACCTCAAGGAGATCAACTGGAAGACCGTGGGCCGCCAGTCTGTCTTTTTCCTGCTGGCCGCCGTGCTCATCTGCGGGGGCATCTTCTTTACCCGCACCGCGGTGCAGGACGGGACGGCCGACGCCATCATGTACACCATGACCGAGAACGAGGAGCTGCTCAACGAGGTCAGCGTGCAGGACACCGACGACTGGGTGGTGGTGCTGGGCGGCAGCGAGCGGCCCCTGGGCAGCGGGCGGGACGTGCTGGTCAAGCAGGGGCTGGAGATCTTTACCCACAAGCCCCTCTTCGGGGTGGGCCCGGCCAACATCGAGACGGCGGGGGACCGCTACCTGGAGGACGGGCTGCGCTTCCCCGACCTGCACAACGCCTACCTGACCATCCTGGTGGGCACCGGGGTGGTGGGCTTTGCCTGCTGCTGCACCTTTTTTGTCAGCTACCTCTGGTCCATCCTCAACGGGGTGTTCAACCGCAAATACCGCAAGTTTGACCGGGGGGTGCTGCCCTACGTCATGGCCTTTATCCTCAGTTACGGCATCTACGCCTTTGCCGAAAAGGCCCTGGTCTTTCACATCGACTTCACCACCGCCATCTTTTGGATGTTCATGGGCTATGCGGGCAACATGCTCATCCACCTGGAGAAGAAGTACTCCGCCTTTGTCAAGCGGGGGAAACCGACGGTGGCCATTTCCGGCGTCTCCCGGGAGCGGGCGCAGGACCTGCTGGAGAGAAGCCCCATCTTCGCCGGGGCGGGGGTCAAGGTGGCCTTTTTGCTCCAGCGCCCCGCCCGCGGGGAAAAGCCCGTCCAGAGCGGCGAGCGGGAGTACCGCTTCACCTACGTTCTCCCCTACCAACACAGTTGGCGCGACCGGGTCTACCGGGCCCTCTCCCTCCTCTTCCCGCGGCTGGCCCTGCGCCACTACATCCCCGACTACGACTGGAACCTGGTGCTGGACAAGCTCTACTACACCGGCGAAAATCCGGCTTTGCAGAGCCTGTTTCTCTACAACCGCCGCCACAACGACGACTTTGAGATGGTCCACCTCTCCGGCTTTGAGCCGCCCCACCAGATGCCGGCCCCCGGCCGCCCCACCCGCGCCCTGGCGCGGATCACCGGGGTGCCCCTCTACACCGACCACTCGGTCCCCCCCTCGCAGGAACTCTAGCTGTTCGCGCCCCGGCCCACCGGCCCGGGGCGCTTTTTTCGTCCCCGCATTCGCGCCGGTGCGATTTGTTTTTTGCCGGGAATTCAGATACAATAGAAAAAACGACGACCCAAAAGGGAGGGATGAAGGGTGACCTTTGCCGAGCGGCTGATCGCCTATGAGGACAGTTTGAACGACACCGACGACGCCATTGCCGACTACCTGCGGCAGCACCGGGGAGAGCTGGAGCGACTCTCCATCCAAAAGCTGGCCGCGGCCCTCTACACCGTCCCCAACACCCTGGTCCGCTTTGCCAAAAAGCTGCACTACACCGGCTTTGCCGAACTCAAGGTGGCCCTGCGGGCGGAGTATGACGCCCCGGCCGGCAGGGTGGAGGTGCCCATCAACATCCAAAAGACGCTGGAGATGCTCGACGAGGGCCAGATGGCCGCAGTGGCGCGGCGGCTGAAGCGGGTGCGGCGGGTCTATTTTTACGGCATCGGCAACACCAACCCCTTCTGCGAGACCATGGCCCACTACCTCAAGTGCACAGGGAAGACGGCCGAGTCCTTTGACTACCGGCACGACATGTATTACAGCGCCGACCACGCCGAGCCGGGGGACCTGGTCTTTGTCATCAGCGTGTCGGGGGAGACCGACCAGCTGATCAAGGCGGTGCAGATGGCCAAGGCGCGGGGGGCCTACTGCGTGAGCCTGACCTCCCTCTGCCGCAACACCCTGGCGCAGATGGCGGATTGCCGCCTCTACTGCTACACCCAGAAGATGGAGATCGAGGGCTACGAGGTGTCCGACCGGGTGCCGGTGATGCTGGTTTTGCGCAAGCTGGCGGAGCAGTACTGGGCCCTGTTCGACCCGCCCATCGGCCCGCCGGTGAAATAATACACATCCGGCGCAAAAATAGAAAATGTTTTGTATATAAATGAGAGGATCGAATGGCCTCTCTTTTTTTTGTGCTATCCTAAGGCTGTCAAACAGAGACCGACAAGGAGGGATCGAATGAACTGTGAACTGGTGGTTGCGGGCAACCTGTCGCTGGACGACGTCTCCCTACCCGACGGCAGCCGGCAGAAAAACGTCATTGGGGGCGACGCCCTCTACGGGGCGCTGGGGGCCCGCCTCTGGTGCCCTGGGGTGGGGATGCTCTCCCGCCGGGCCGGCGACTTCTCCCCCGAGAGCTTGCAGCGGTGCCGGGAGGCGGGCATCGACCTGGCGGGCGTCCCCCTCTTTCCGGGGGCCAGCCTGCACAGCCTGGCCGTCTACCAGGCCGACGGCGGGCGGCAGTTCACCGAGCTGTCGCCCCCGGGCACCCGGGAGGCCATGTCGCCCCGGGCGGAGGACATCCCTCCCGCCTACCGGCGCTGCCGGGCGGCCTTCCTCTCGGCCCTGCCCATCGACAACCAGCGGGAGCTGGCCGAGGCCTTTCACCGCGCGGAGGCCCTGGTCCTGCTGGACCCCTACGAGGGGGACGCCAGCGGGCGGCGGGAGGCGGTGAGGGACGCCCTGCGCTGGGTGGACGTCTTTCTCCCCAGCGAGGAGGAGGCGGTGCGGCTGCTGGGCCCCCTGGAGGGGGAACGGGACTTTGAGGGGGCGGCGCGGACCTTTGCCTCCTGGGGTCCGGGCGCGGTGGTCATCAAGCGGGGGGCAGAGGGGTGCCTGCTCTACGAGCGGGCGGAGGACCGGTTTGTGCGGCTGCCCTGCCGCCCCACCCGCGCGGTGGACACCACCGGCGCGGGCGACACCTTCGGCGGGGGGCTGGCAGCGGGTCTCCTGCGCACCGGGAAGTTGGTGGAAGCCGCCTGCTGCGGGACGATCTCCGCCTCCTACGCGGTGGAGAGCTTTGGCCCCCAGGGGCTGTTCGAGGCCGAAGGGAGCGCCGCCGAGGGGCGGTTGGAAGCCTATTTAAAAGAGAAGAGGAGTGGTGAAGACAGTGGCAACAGGAATTGACATCATGCGGGAGGAACTGGCGCTGACGCCGGAGGTCATCCGGAAAGGGGTGACCGACTTTGAGGCGGCCATCCGGGAGAAGGCCCATCTCCTTCCCGAGAGCGGGCTCAAGAAAATCTACGCGGTGGGGTGCGGGGACTCCCTCTTTGCCGCCCAGGCAGCCCGCTACACCTTTTTGGACCTGACCGGGGTGGACTGTGTGGCCTGCGAGGCGCTGGAGTTCTGCCGCTACGAGGCGGACCATCTGCCGGAGGGGTCGCTGGTGCTGGTCATCAGCTATTCGGGGACGGTGGCGCGGACGGTGGAGTCGGCCCTGATCGCCAAGAAGAGGGGGGCGGCGGTCATCGCCGTCACCGGCAATCCCGACAGCCCCCTGGCAAGGGCGGCGGAAGGGGCCCTGTGCTACCAGGTGGTCTCCCTGGGGTACGCCCCCGGCACCATCTCCTTTACGGCGGCCCTGCTGATGCTGCAGCTCTGCGCCCTGCAGATCGGGCTGCGCACCGGGCACCTGAGCGAGGAGGACGCCCGGCGGGAGCGGGCCTGGCTGCTGCGGGCCGCCGACACGGTGGAGGAGGCCCTGGCCGAAAACGAGCAGGGGGTGCGGGACATCTGCGCCGGCTGCGCTGACGCCGGGCAGTTCACCGTCTTGGGGGCCGGGCCCAACCAGTCGATGGCCCACTTCGGCGCCGCCAAACTGGTGGAGGGCAAGCGGATCGACGGCATCCCCCAGGATCTGGAGGAGTGGGCCCACCTCAAGTTCTTCGTCAGCGGGCCGGACACCTCCATCCTGATCTGCGCCCCCCAGGGCGGCGGGTACAGCCGGGCGGTGGAGCTGATCCGGGAGATGAATTTTATCGGCGCCAACAGCATCCTCTTTACGGAGAGGGGCCTGGACAGGGCGGAGGCCAGCCACCGGATCACCTACGCCCCCGGTCTGCCCGAGCGGTACACCCCCCTAGTCATCAGCGCCCTGCTGGGCCTCTTCGGCTACCACATCTGCAAGGTGAGCGGGGTCGAGAGCTGCGATTTTGCCAGCGACGAGGCCAAGGAGGAGCACTACAACACGCTGCACAACAGCGCCTACCGGGAGGAACTGCAAAAATGAGCATTTTGAGCCAGTTGAGAGAGGGCTGCTTCACCATCGGTGTCCTGCACGTCCCCCCCTTTCCCACCAGCGTGCTGGGGGGAGAGCGGAGCCTGGAGGAGATCGTCGAGCACTGTGTGAAAAACGCCCGGGTGCTGGAGGAGAGCGGCTTTTCCTCCGTCCTCCTGCAAAACGTGGGGGATGAGCCGGTGGGCCGCGCCGCCTCGCCGGACACGGTGGCCAACATGGCCGTTCTGGCGCGGGAGGTCAAGAAGGCCCTCTCCATCCCCCTGGGGGTGACCCTGCTGGACCACGACGGGAAGGCCCCTATCGCCATCGCCAAGGCCGCCGGCGCCGACTATGTGCGCATCAAGGTGTTTTGCGGCCTCATGGTGAAGATGACCGGCATGTTGGAGGGGCTCTACTACGACGCCGTCCGCTACCGGCGGGAGATCGGCGCCGGGGAGGTGGACATTCTCGCCGACGTCTTTGACAGGGAGGGGTACCCCCTGGGGGACACCGATTTGGGGGAGATGGCCCGCTTTGCGGTGCAGAGCTGCAAGGCCGACGGGCTGATCCTCACCGGCAAGGACCAGCGGGGCACCGAGGAGATGCTGGAGACGGCCGGCCGGGCGACGGGGGCCCCCCTGCTCATCGGCGGCGGGGTGGACGCCCAAAACGTCGGGCAGCTCAAGGGGCGGGCGCAGGGCTTTATCATCGGCAGCTGTCTCAAAACCCCCGGCGGCCCCTACGCCGACTTGTCGCCCCGCGCCTGCAGAGAGGTGGCGGAGGCGTTTGCCAAACAGTGATGAGAGCCGGCGGCCAGCCGGTGCAGAGAGGAGAATGGTACCGTGAAGAAAAAGAAGATGCTGTCGATTTTGCTGGTGGCTGTGCTGGGCCTTTCGGCCTTTGCGACGGGCTGTGGAAAGGGGGACGCGGGGGAGGAGAAGAAACCGCTCAAGGCGGCCTACCTCTGCGACCGGCTGGGCGACAAGGCCTTCAACGACATCGCCTGGGAGGGATTTCAGAAGGCGTCGCGGGACTTTGGGCTGGAAATCAAGGTGGTGGAGTACGGGACGGACAAATCCAAGTTTGACCCCTCGGTCATCGACGCGGCGGAGAACAACGACATCGTGGCCTTCTCGGGCAACGAGTTCATGGAGATCGTGGAGAAGCACTACCAGGAGTTCCCCGACACCAAGTTCATCGGCGTCGACATCCCCCCCGACTACCAGGTGGAGATGCCCAATGTCTTTGCCGTCTACTACGCCCAGAACGAGGGGGATTACCTGGCGGGCGTCCTGGCCCAGAAGATGAGCAAGACCGGCATCGTGGGCTTTTTGGGCGGCGCAGAGGTGATCGTCATCAACGACTTCCTGGTGGGCTTTGTCGAGGGCAGCAAGCGGGCCGACCCCAACGGCAGGATCGCCATCTCCTATGTGGGCGACTTTGTCAACGCCACCAAGGCCAAGGAGATGGGGCTGCTGATGATCCAGCAGAAGGCCGACATCCTGCACCAGGTGGCGGGGGCCGCCGGACTGGGGATGTTTGAGGCCTGCCAGGAGAAGGGGGCCCTGGGCATCGGCGTGGACGCGGACCAGCGGGCCTTCTTCCTGGACAGCAAGCCCGAGATCGCCGACGTCATCATCACCTCCATGCTCAAGCGAAACGACATCGCCATGTACAACATGCTCAAAGGCACGGTGGAGGGCACCCTCGCCTACGGCACCCTGGAGACCATGGGGGTCAAAGAGGAGGTCACCGCCCTGGTGGAGGACGACTACTACAAGGAGATGGTCCCCTAGGAGGTGCGGGATTACCTGGAGGAGATCAAGGGTGAGATCGTCGAGAAGAAAATCAAGGTGAGCAGCTATTTCGGCATGGAGCAGAGTGAGTTTGTAAAGATCCGCGACTCGGTGCGGCTGTAAAGGGCCGCTGGGGGCCATCGCCACTGCCCCCTCTGTCCTTTCCGGGGCGAGGGGGCAGGCCCCCTGACCAGTTTGCGCGCCGGCCGGTGCAGCCCTTCGCTGTGCCGGCCGGCGCGCATTTGCCCAAAAGGGGGCGGCTGTGCTATACTCACACTGAAGAAAAAAGGATGGAGGGGAAGCGCGATGGGGAGAACGGCGCTCATCACCGGCGGCTCTCGGGGCATCGGCGCCGCCTGCGCCAGGGCCTTTGCCGCCGCCGGGTGGAAGGTGGCCATCAACTACTGCCACAGCCGCGGGGTGGCCGAGGCCCTGGCGGGGGAGCTGGCGGCGGCCGGTGCGGCGGTGCTGGCGGTGGAGGCCGACGTCTCCGACCGCCGTGCGGTGGAGGAGATGTTTGCGCGGGTCGAGCGGGACCTGGGCCCGGTGGCGGCCCTGGTCAACAACGCCGCCATCGCCCCCCGCCAGGGCCTTTTCACCGACCTGGACAGTGCGGGTTGGCGGCGGCTCTGCGGGGTGGACCTGGACGGCGCGGTCTACTGCTGCCAGCGGGCCCTGCCGGGGATGATCCGCGCCGGGGGCGGCAGCATCGTCAACCTCTCCTCGGTCTGGGGGGTGCAGGGGGCCTCCTGCGAGGTGGCCTATTCCGCCCTCAAGGCGGGGGTCATCGGCCTGACCAAGGCCCTGGCCAAAGAGGTGGGGCCCAGCGGGGTGCGGGTCAACTGTGTGGCCCCCGGCGTCATCGACACCGAGATGAACGCCCACCTCGGCCCCGCCGACCGCCGGGAGCTGGCCGAGGCCACCCCTTTGGGCCGGTTGGGCCGGCCGGAGGAGGTGGCCCAGGCGGTCCTCTTTTTGGCGGGAGAGGGGGCCTCCTTCATCACCGGCCAGGTGCTGGAGGTGGGGGGCGGTTTCCCCGCCTGAAAAGAGAGCGAGAGCCCCTTCCCAACAGCGGGAAGGGGCTCTCTGTTTTTTGGTTTCCAGCCCAGTATAGCGAAGGGGAGAGGGGCTGTCAACGGCCCGGGGCGATCCTTGTAGAGGGGCATCAAAAGCGCCGTTTATCTTTGGGGGCTTTGCGCATTTACAGCCCGGCGATTTCTCCCTATACTGGTGGCGTACGCATTGGTCAATGCTGGTGGAGACCGGTTCCATCGGCCTGTACTGGTGGTGTGCCAAATCGATCGAGGAGTGATGAAATGGCAAGCAAACAGACCATCTGCCTGTGCACCCCCCAGCGGTATGCGCCGGATTGGGAACAGCAGCGACAGAGATACCAAAGGGCCTGCGAGGCGCGGGGCTTTGCCCTGCTGGAGCCCGCCTGCGCCGGGCAGCGGGTGGAGGATGACTTTCGCGTCTGGATGGAGACCGTTCAGCATTGCGACATCCTGGTGGGGGACATGAACAACTTCCGCGGCTGGGAGCCCGATTCGGGGGCCTGCTTTGTCCTGGGCGCGGGCTATGTCTGGGGGAAGAAGATCTACCTCTACCTAGACGACCTGCGCAGCTGCGCCGAGAAGTTCACCGAGGAGAAGTACCAGGACGAGCCGGGGGAGCAAATCGACATCACCGCCCCCGAAAACCAGAACAAGGGCACCGTCTCCAAGGGCTGGCGGGACAAGGAGGGGATCGTTCTGGAAAACGGCCCCCTGAACCTGATGATGTCCGCCCACGCGCCCATGGTGGAGGGCGGCTTTGAGGAGGCGCTGGAGCGGATCCAGCAGGACGAGGAAGGGGGCGCACACCGGTGTTTGTAGACAAAAATGGGGTGGTCCGCCGCCCGGTGGCCTATCTGGCCGGGCCGGACATGTTCTGGCCCAACGGAATGGAGATCGGCGCCGGGTATGTGGAGTTGAGCCACCGCTACGGCATCGACGGCATCTTCCCCCCCGACCCCGCCAGGGAGGACCAGTACCGGGAGTACACCCCGGTGGACAACTCGCAGGAGGAGCTGGAGAAGAAGATCTTCACCCACGACATGAACCAGATCTACCGCTCGGACATGATCATCGCCAACCTGAACGACTTCCGCCGCGGGCAGGAGCCCGACTCCGGCACCGCCTTTGAGTGCGGGGCCGCCTGGGCCCTGGGGCTGCGCTGCTACGCCTTTATGGAGGACATCCGCCCCCTGGTGGAGCGCTTTTCCGGCGCCAAGCACCAAAATCTGGAGGGCCGCTGGGTGGACGGGCAGAGCTACCTCATCGAGGACAGGGGGCTGCCCTACAACCTCTTTCTGGGGGTGCCCTTCACCTTTGTGCAGGGGACGATGGAGGACGCCATGAAGCGCGCCCGGGCCGATTTTGACCGGGAGCTGGCGGCCACCGGATACCCGCCCTACACCCCGGAGGGGTGAGGGGGAGGGGATAAGCGCCCTTCCCGGACCGAGAAAAAAAGAGAGCTGTGTCCCGGCCGGTCGGCCCGGGGCACAGCTCTTTTTGGTCGCTCTCTTTAAAAAGGGGGCTATTTTCCGCCGAAGAAGTAGCCCAGCAGCACCAGGGCCACGATCACCCCGACGGTCATCACCAGCACCTTCATGGCAGAGGGCTTTTCACGCGGTTGTCTGGGGTCCACCTGCAGCACCTCCGTTCTCCGGCCGGGGCCGGTTGATGATCCCGCCGCCGATCACCAGCCCGTCCCGGTAAAAGACCGCCGACTGGCCGGGGGCCGGTGCCCGCTGGGGCGTTGCAAAGCGGACGGTCAGCCCGCCGCCGGGCAGGGGGTGCAGGGTGGCGGGGCAGGGTTTGGCCACCGAGCGGATTTTCACCAGCACCTGCGCCCCTTCGGTGAGCTGGGCCGGGTCGGGGGCGCAGACCTCCCGCAGGCGGATCTCTCCGGCGTACTCCTCCCCCGCGTCGCAGAGGAGGACGTCCCCGCTGGCGGGGTCGATGGCGCGGACAAAGACCGGCCGCCCCAGGGCGATGCCCAGCCCCTTGCGCTGGCCCACCGTGTAGTGGGCGATGCCCCGGTGGGGCCCGGCGGGGCTGCCGTCGGGGGCGATGAACTGTCCCCGGCGGGAGGGGCCGCAGCGCCCCTCCACATAGGCGGGGTAGTCGCCGTCGGGGATGAAGCAGTTCTCCTGGCTGTCGGGCTTGTCGAAGGTGGGGAGCCCCGCCTCCCGGGCCAACTGGCGGACCTGGGGCTTCTCCATCCCCGCCAGGGGGAGCAGCAGCCGGGCCATGATCTCCTGGGGCAGCCGGTAGAGCATATAGCTCTGGTCCCGCTGGGCCGACTGGGCCTGGGTGAAGTAGTAGGTCTCCCCCCGGCGCACGATCCCCGCGTAGTGGCCGGTGGCCATCCGGTCGTAGCCGCCGCGGCGCATCTCCTCGTAGAGGGCGGCGAACTTGACGGTGGGGTTGCAGCGGACACAGGGGTTGGGGGTCTCGCCGGAGAGGTAGCTCTGGCAGAAGTAGTCGATGACCTGGCGGGAAAAGCGCTCTCTCAGGTTGCAGACGGTCAGGGGCACCCCGAAGAAGTCGGCCGCCAGCCGGGCGTCTTCCACCGCCTGATGGTGGGCGGGGGACATGTCGAAGACCACCCCGCCCACCTCATAGCCCTGCTTTTGCAACAGGGAGACGCAGGCGGAGGAGTCCACCCCCCCGCTCATGGCGACCAGGATCCGCTCAGCCATGGCAGGCTTCGCAGTCGCCGATCTCCCCCACGATGGGGGTCGGGTCGATGCCCTGCTTGCGGTAGTAGTCGCTCAGGGCGGCCTTCACCGCCTGCTCGGCCAGCACCGAACAGTGGATCTTGGCCGGGGGCAGCCCGTCCAGCGCCTCGATCACCGCCTTGTTGGAGAGCTTCAGAGCCTCGCTGATCTTCTTGCCCTTGATCATCTCGGTGGCGATCGAGCTGGTGGCGATGGCCGCGCCGCAGCCGAAGGTCTTGAACTTCACGTCGGTGATGGTGTCCCCGTCGATCTTCAAGTACATCTTCATGATGTCGCCGCACTTGGCGTTGCCCACCTCGCCGACGGCGTCGGCGTCCTCGATCTCGCCCACGTTGCGGGGGTTGGAGAAGTGGTCCAGTACCTTTTCAGAATAGAGCATTTGTCATCCGCCTTTCCAGTTGTAAAAATGTGTGTTGAGAGGGGCGCGTTCGGGGGAAAGGTCCGCCCGCGCCCGGCCGGGCCGCTACTGCTCGGCCTTGACGATCTTCTCCCACAGGGGGGACATGGCGCGCAGCCGCGCCACCACGGTGGGGATGGTCTCGATGATGTAGTCGGCCTCCTCCTCGGTGATGTCCTCGGCCAGGGAGAGGCGCAGGGAGCCGTGGGCCACGTCGTGGGTCAGCCCCAGGGACAGCAGCACGTGGCTGGGGTCGAGGGAGCCGGAGGTGCAGGCCGAGCCGGAGGAGGCCGCGATCCCGTTCAAGTCCAGCATCAGCAGCAGGGACTCGCCCTCCACCCCCTCGAAGGAGAGGTTGATGGTGCCGGGCAGCCGCTTCACCGGGTCGCCGTTGAGGCGGGTGTGGGGCAGCTCGAGGGCCGCGGCGATGATGCGGTCCCGCAGGGGGGTCAGGTGCTCCCGCTTGCGGGCGATGGCCGCCGGGTCGCAGGCCAGCTCGATGGCCCGGCCCAGCCCCACGATGGAGGCCACGTTCTCGGTCCCGGCGCGGTGGCCCCGCTCCTGGCCGCCGCCGTCGAGCAGGTTGGGGAGGGCGATCCCCCGCCGCAGGTAGAGGGCGCCCACCCCCTTGGGGCCGTGGAACTTGTGGGCCGAGAGGGAGAGCATGTCGATGTTTTGGGCCTTCACGTCGATTTCCACGTTCCCCACCGCCTGCACCGCGTCGGTGTGGAACCAGACCCCCCGCTCCCTGCAGATGGCGCCGATCTCGGCGATGGGCTGGATGGTGCCGATTTCGTTGTTGGCGTACATCACCGAGACCAGGGCCGTCTCGGGGCGGATGGCGGCGGCCACGTCGGCCGGGTCCACCAGCCCCTCGGGGCTCACCGGCAGGTAGGTCACCTGGCAGCCCAGCCGCTCCAGCTTCTGGGCGGTGTGGAGGATGGCGTGGTGCTCAAACACGGTGGTGATCAGGTGGGTCTTCCCCTTTTTGGCCAGGGCCATCACGGCCGCCTTGAGGGCCCAGTTGTCCGCCTCCGAGCCGCAGCCGGTGAAGTAGATCTCCCCCGGCTCGCAGCCCAGGGCGTTCGCCGTCTGCACCCGGGCGTGCTCGATGGCCGCCAGGGCGGCCCGCCCCTTTTGGTAGATGCTGGAGGGGTTGCCGTACTCCTCCTTTAAAAAGGGGAGCATGGCCTCCAGCACCGGCTCGCTCACCGGGGTGGTGGCGGCGTTGTCCGCGTAGATATATCTGCTCATGGAACACACCTCATATCTCTGTAAAATGGGGGCCGGCTGCGCCGTCCGGCGCGGCTGGGGGACCCGTCGGCTCTAATATACACCAATTTAGTATGAATTGCAAGGGGGCCGCCCGCCTTTTTTCAAAGGGGGCCGCCGTCGGAGGGGGGAAGGGGCCCCAGCCCAAAAGCGGGCCCTCATCAAAGGGTATTCCCCGCCGCGCCGATTGGCGACAGCCGGCCGCCCTCGCCGCCTCAGCGCCCGGCGGCGCCGAAGCGGTCGCGCTGGGCCACCGCCAGGGCGTCGCAGCGCTCATTTTCCGGGTGGCCGGCGTGGCCCTTGACCCAGTGCAGGGTCACCTGGTGCACTTCCAGCAGGTCCAGCAGCCGCCCCCAGAGGTCGGGGTTGAGGGCGGGCTCCTTGTTCCCCTTGCGCCAGCCATTTTTCCGCCAGCTCACGGCCCAGCCCTTCTGCACCCCGTCCACCAGGTATTTGGAGTCGGAGTAGAGCTCCACCCGGCAGGGGCGCTTGAGGGCGGCCAGGGCCTCGATGGCGGCGGTGAGCTCCATGCGGTTGTTGGTGGTCTGCGCCTCCCCGCCGGAGAGTTCCCGCACCGCGTCGCCGCAGCGGAGGATGGCGCCCCAGCCCCCGGGGCCGGGGTTGCCGCTGCAGGCGCCGTCGGTAAAAATTTCCACGTGATTTGCCGGCATCTCTCTGCCTCCCTTTCCCGCCTGGCCCCCGCCCGTTGCGGCGGGGCCCGGCGCTTTTTCCAGTATACCCAAAAAGGGGCGGCGGCACAAGCGCCGCCCCTTGGCGAAAGGGAGATATTTCTCGCCCGATCGGCCCATACTGGGAAAAGACGGAAGGGCGGGGAAGACGCTCCCCCTTCCTTGACATTTGCGGGGAAAACGGATAGTATGATTTTATCTGTATCTGTACGTTTTTCCTTGCGCCCTTTGGCGCAGCGCGTGGCCGCAGACCCTCTGCGCGTCGGCAGAGCCGGGCGGCCGCGCACCCTTTCCGGGCATTCGGAAAATCCTACAATCCAATCAACGAAAATAAAGAGGCGCCCTGCGGGGCGCCTGCGGCGGCTGTGCCCAAAAGGGTCCGCCCCGCAGTTACAGGAGGAACAAATGGCAGAATCAACCACCGACAAGAACAAGACCCAGGGCGCTTCTCAGCCCCAGCAGAAAAAGAGCGGCCGCAGCGGCGGCAACCGCCGTCCCCGCCAGGGGCAGGGCCGCCCCGCCAAAAAGGCGACCCCGGCCCAGGCGGCCAAGGCGCAGGAGCAGGCCCAGGCGGGCGCGGCCAAGCAGCCGGCCCAAAAACAGGCCCCCCAGAAAAAGCAGGCCGCGGCGGCCAAACAGTCCGCCCAGGGCGGCCAGCGGCGGCCCTCGAGCCGCAGCCGCCAGCCCAAAAAGGCGACCCCGGCCCAGGCGGCCAAGACCGCAGCCGCCGCCCAGAGCGCCGCGCTGGCCCCGGCCGCCGCGCCCCAGGAGCAGCCCCAGGCCGAGGGGAAGAAAAAGACCCCCTTCGGCGGCCGCAAAAAATCGGCTTCCGGCAAAAAGGGCGGCGCCCTGCCGCTGCGCATCGTCCCCCTGGGAGGGCTGCACGAGGTGGGCAAAAACTGCACCGCCGTCGAGTACGGCGAGGACATCGTGGTCATCGACTGCGGCCTCACCTTCCCCGACAGCGACATGCCCGGGGTGGACATCGTCATCCCCGACTTCACCTATTTGATCGAAAATAAAAAGCGGATCCGCGGCGTGGTCCTCACCCACGGGCACGAGGACCACATCGGCGGCCTGCCCTACCTGTTGAAGGAGATCAGCGTCCCCCTCTACGGCACCCGGCTCACCCTGGGCCTGGTGGAGGGCAAGCTGGAGGAGCACCGCCTGCTGGAAAAGAGCAAGCTCAACGTGGTGGCCGCCGGCGACCGGGTGCAGCTGGGCAGGATGCAAGTCGAGTTCATCCGGGTCAACCACTCCATCCCCGGCGCGGTGGCGCTGGCCTTCCACACCCCCGCGGGGACGCTGGTGCACACCGGCGACTTCAAGATCGACTACGACCCCATCGACGGGGAGATGATCGACCTGGCCCGCTTTGCCGAACTGGGCAAGGAGGGGGTCACTGCGCTGCTGATGGACTCCACCAACGCCGAGCGCCCCGGCATGACCGCCTCTGAGCGCAGCGTGGGCCGCTCCTTTGAAAACCTCTTTGCCAAGGCGGGCAACCGGCGGATCATCATCGCCAGCTTCGCCTCCAATATCCACCGCATCCAGCAGATCATCGACACCGCCCACAAGTTCCGGCGCAAGGTCCTCGTCAGCGGCCGCAGCATGGAAAACGTCACCGCCCGCGCCATCGAGCTGGGCTACCTCAAGGTGCCCAAGGGCCAGCTCATCGAACTGGCCGAGGCCGGCGACTACCCGCCGGAGAAGCTGGTGGTCATCACCACCGGCAGCCAGGGCGAGCCCATGGCCGCCCTCTCGCGGATGGCAAACGGCACCCACCGGCAGCTGTCGGTCAACAGCCGCGACTTCATCATCATCTCGGCCCGGCCCATCCCCGGCAATGAAAAGCATGTGGGCAACGTGGTCAACGCCCTCTTCAAGCTGGGGGCCGAGGTCATCTACGAGAGCATGTACGAGGTGCACGTCTCCGGCCACGCCTGCCAGGGCGAGCTCAAGACCATCCTCGCCCTGACCAAGCCCCAGTACTTCATGCCGGTGCACGGCGAGTACCGCCACCTCATCAAAAACGCCGGCCTCGGCCGCTCTCTGGGCATCCCCGAAAAGAACATCGTCATCAGCGAAAACGGCCGGGTGGTCGAGTTCGGGCCCCGGGGCGTCAAGAAAGACGAGCTGGTCACCGCCGGCAAGGTCATGGTGGACGGCCTGGGCGTGGGCGACGTGGGCAGCATCGTCCTGCGCGACCGCAAGCGCCTGAGCGAGGACGGGCTGCTGACCATCGTCATCACCATCGACTCCGAGACCGGCGAAGTGGTCGCCGGCCCCGACATCGTCACCCGCGGCTTTGTCTATGTGCGCGAGAGCGAACAGCTCATCAAAGAGGCCCGGGCGGTGGTGGCCAAAACCCTCGATAAGTGCCTGGAGAGGGAGGTCAACGACTGGGCCGACCTCAAGCTGAACATCCGCGAGGCCCTGTCCATGTTCCTCTTTCAAAAGACCAAGCGCAGCCCCATGATCCTCCCCATCATCATGGAGGTCTGAGGCAACGATCTGGCCGCCCCCGGCGGGGCGGCGCCATTGGGAAGGTGAAGGCGTGAAAAAAAGCTACAAGGGATTTTACCCCCTCCTCTATGTGATCGCCGGCTGCTGTGTGCTGCTGACGGCGCTGGCCTGGTTTGTCCACCCGCTGCTCTGCGCGGCCATGGGTGTGGTCTCTGCCGGGGTGGTGGCCGTCACCTGGTGGATGATCGCCGGGCTGCGCCGCCGGGCCTTTCAGGTCATCGACGTGGTGGCCTCCGACATCACCTTTGAGCGGGGGGCGGCCATCCAATCCTTCCCCCTGCCCACGGCGGTCACCGCGGCGGACGGGGAGATCCTCTGGCACAACGGCCTCTTTGCCGCCATCTTCGGCAAGGGGGAGGGGGACTGTTTCAGCGACGGCCTCTCCCGGCTCATCTCCGGCTTCAACCTGGCCAAGGCCAAGCAGCCCACCGGCTGCCCGGTGCGCATCGGCGACCGGTTCTTCTCGGCCTTTGCCGCCGTCTCCCTGCGGGAGGGGCGGGAGACCTCGGTGGTCTACCTCTGCGAGACCACCAAGCTCAAGCGCGACTCCATCGAGTACCTGCAATCCCGCCCCTGCATCTTCAGCATCCTGGTGGACAACTACGACGACATCCTCCAGTCCTACAAGGAGAGCGAGAAGGCCCGGGTCACCGGCGAGGTGGAGCGGAGCTTGGAGGAGTTTGTGGGCCGGCAAAACGGCATCCTCATCAAGATGAACAACCGCCGTTTCTTCGCCGTGGTGGAGTACCGCTACATGCACAAGATCATTGAGGAGCGCTTCCCCATCCTCGACGACGTGCGCAAGATCACGGTGGACGGCAAGGTGCCCATCACCGTCTCCATCGGGGTGGGGATGCAGCCGGACAACCTCACCGGCAACCTGGAGACCTCCCGCCACGCCCTGGACATGGCCCTGGGCCGGGGGGGCGACCAGGTGGCGGTCAAGACCGTCAACGGCTACGACTTCTACGGAGGGGTCTCCAAGGGGGTGGAGAAGCGCACCAAGGTGCGGGCGCGGATCATCGCCTCCGCCCTGCTGGAACTCTGCAAGATCCACCGGCAGGTCATCATCATGGGCCACCGCTTCTCCGACATGGACAGCGTGGGCTCCTCCGCCGGG
Organism: Bittarella massiliensis (ex Durand et al. 2017); assembly: GCF_009876955.1. Classification (NCBI taxonomy): domain Bacteria; kingdom Bacillati; phylum Bacillota; class Clostridia; order Eubacteriales; family Oscillospiraceae; genus Bittarella (ex Durand et al. 2017); species Bittarella massiliensis (ex Durand et al. 2017). Next base: position 24,001 of record NZ_WWVY01000009.1, read on the forward strand.
CTCTGCCGGGGGCTGCGGCTGCTGGGGATCGACGCCTTTGTGGCCGTCGACCGGCAGACCACCCTCTCGGCCCCCCTCATCGAACAGATCGGCGCCGCCGGGTTTGAGTCCCTCTTTGTGGACGCCGCCGCGGCCCGCGACCTGGTGGATGACGAGACCCTGGTGGTGGTGATGGACACCCACGCCAAGCCGATGGTCGAGGTGCCCGAACTGCTGGAGCGGTGCAAGTCGGTGGTGGTGATCGACCACCACCGCAAGCGGGTGGACTACATCGAAAACGCCGTCATCTTCTACCACGAGCCCTACTCCTCCTCCGCCTCCGAAATGGTGGCCGAGCTGCTGCAGTACCTGGGCGACGGGGAGAAGGAGGTGGAGGCCGTCTTCGCCGAGGCCCTGCTGGCCGGGCTGGTTTTGGACACCAAGAACTTCGCCGTCAAGACCGGGGTCAAAACCTTTGAGGCGGCGGGCTATCTGCGCTCCCTGGGGGCCGACACGGTGGAGGTCAAGCGGCTCTTCTCCTCCACCATGGAGGACTTTCAAAACCGCACCGCCATCGTCACCGGGGCCCACGTCTACAAGAGCTGCGCCATCGCCAAATCCCCCGACGACATCCCCGACATCCGGGTGGTGTCTGCCCAGGCGGCGGACGAGCTGCTGGAGATCTCCGACGTGCGGGCCTCCTTCGTCCTCTTCTCCCAGGGCAGCCAGGTGAACATCTCGGCGCGCTCCCTGGGGCAGCTCAACGTCCAGTTGATTTTGGAGAGTTTGGGCGGCGGCGGCCACCACACCATGGCCGGCGCCCAGCTGCGGGAGACCAGCCTGGACACCGCGGTGAAGATGCTGGAAAAATCCATCGACCTCTACTACGAGCAAAACCACATTCAATAGATACCACCAGATGAAAAGGCCCCCGCGAGCGGGGGAGAGAAGGGAGAGAACTGCCATGCAGGTCATTTTGAAACAGGACGTGAAGGGAACGGGAAAAAAGGGAGAGTTACATAAAGTTTCCGACGGGTACGCCCGCAACTTTTTGCTCCCCAAAGGGCTGGCCATCGAGGCCGACGCCCAGGCCATCAACGACCTGAAAAACAAGCAGGCCGCCGCCGAGCACCACACCCAGGAGGACATCGCCCGCTGCAAGGAGGAGGCCGCCAAGATAGACGGCAAGACCGTCACCGTCAAGGCCAAGGCCGGCAAAGAGGGCAAGCTCTTCGGCTCGGTCACCGGCAAGGAGATCGCCCAGGCCGTGCAGGACGCCTACGGCGTGGCGGTGGACAAGCGCAAGATCAAGCTGGACACGGCCATCAAGGCCTTTGGCAGCTACAGCGCCCAGGTGAAATTCGCCCACTCCATCGAGGCGGAGATCAAGGTTTCGGTAGTCGAGCTGTAACAGCGCCGCAGGGGGACGACGGCGGGCCGGGAAAACCGGCCCGCCCGCGTCCCCTTTCGCCGTGTAAGTGAGAAGTCGAGGCGGGCCCCGAGGGGCGCCCGCCCAAGAAGGAGGGACTGCGGTGGAACCGCTGCAACCAACCGGGGACGTGTACGGCCTGAATATGCCCTACAACCTGGAAGCCGAACAGTCGGTGCTGGGCGGCATCCTCATCGACCCCAACTGCCTCTCCACCGTGTTGGAAAGGCTGAAGCCCGAACACTTTTACAACCCCCAACACCGGGAGATCTACGCCTGCATCATCCGGATGTTCACCGCCGGCGAGCCCATTGACTTTGTCACCCTGCTCAACGAGGTCTGTGACCGGCAGATTTTTGAGACCAAAGACCAGGCCAAGATCTACCTGACCAACATCGCCCAGATGGTGCCCTCCCTCTCCAACATGGAGACCTACGCCCGCATCATCGAGGAGAAGTACTACCTGCGCACCCTCCTCTACACCGCCCGGGACATCATCGACACCACCTCCGAGGGGGAGCAGGACGCCAAGATGCTGCTGGACATCGCCGAGCAGAAGATCTTCGACATCCGCCAGGGGCGCACCACCCAGGGGCCCCAGCGCATCGACGGCATCATCATCGACACCTTCGACAGCCTGCAGCAGATTTCCGGCGACGACAAGCAGGCCTTCACCGGCCTCTCCACCGGCTTTTCGGCGGTGGACAGCCTGATTTTCGGCCTCAACAAGTCCGACCTGATCCTGCTGGCGGCCCGCCCGGCCATGGGCAAGACCAGCTTCGCCCTCAACATCGCCACCAACGTGGCCAACCGCAGCGACAAGGCGGTGGTCATCTTCTCGCTGGAGATGAGCAAGGAGCAGCTGGTCTCCCGCGTCCTCTCCAGCGAGGCGTCCATCTCCAACTCGGCCTTTCGCACCGGCGACCTGACCGGGCAGGAGTGGGCCAACCTGGTGGCGGTGGCCGAGCACCTCTCCCAAAAGGAGATCTACATCGACGACTCCTCGGGCATCACCGTCCCCGAGATGAAGGCCCGGCTGCGGCGGATCAAGAACCTGGGGCTGGTGGTCATCGACTACCTGCAGCTGATGACCTCCGGCCGCCGCATCGAGAGCCGGGTGGCGGAGGTGTCCGAAATCACCCGGAGCCTGAAGATCATGGCCAAGGAGTTGGACGTGCCCATCATCACCCTCTCCCAGCTCTCCCGCGGGCCCGAGAGCCGCCCCGACAAGCGGCCGATGCTCTCCGACCTGCGCGAGTCCGGCTCCATCGAACAGGACGCCGACATCGTCATGTTCCTCTACCGGGACGAGTACTACAACCGGGACACCGAGGACGTGAACATCGCCGAGTGCATCGTGGCCAAAAACCGCCACGGCGAGGTGGACACGGTGAAGCTGAGCTGGGACGGCTCCTACACCCGCTTCGCCTCGCTGGAAACCTACCGCGATGCCCCGTAACCCAGAGGGGGAGGGGCTGCGGGCGGCCGTCTGCGCCGCGGTGCGGAGGCACCGGATGTTTTCCCCCGGCGAGCGGGTGATCGTGGCCCTCTCGGGCGGGCCGGACTCGGTGGCCCTCCTCCACGCCCTGTTGGCAAGCGGGGAGGAGCTGGGGGCCCGGCTCTCGGCCTGCCATCTCAACCACCGGCTGCGGGGGGACGAGGCCGGACGGGACGAGGCCTTTGTCCGCGCCCTCTGCGCCGAGTGGGGGGTGCCCCTGTACGCCTTTTCCGAGGACGTGCGGGCCGCCGCCCGGTCCCGGGGCATCTCAGAGGAGTTGGCCGGGCGGGAGATCCGCTACCGCCTCTTCGGCGAGCTGGCCGAGCGAGAGGGGGCGAAGATCGCCACCGCCCACCAGCTCACCGACCAGGTGGAGACCGTCCTCTTTCGCCTCACCCGCCGCGCCGGGCTCGACGGGCTCTGTGGCATCCCTCCGGTGCGGGGCCCCTTTATCCGCCCCCTGCTGGGCTGCACCCGGGCCGAGGTGGAGGACTACTGCCGGGAGGAGGGGCTCCCCTTTGTGGTGGACTCCACCAACGGGGACGAGACCTATGCCCGCAACCGCATCCGGCTGCAGGTGTTGCCCGACCTGCGGCAGCTCAACCCCAGCCTGGAAAAAACGGTGGCCGCCACCGCCGGCTACCTGGCCCAGGACCGGGATTTTCTCAATCTTCGGGCCGCCGAGGCATACGCTGATTGCAAGGGCCCCGGCGGCGGGGTGTTCCCCCGCCTGAACGCCGCCGCCTTTGCGGCCCTCCACCCGGCGTTGCAGGGGCGGGTGGCCCGGCTCTTTTTGCCCGACTGCGCCCTGCCCGCCACCGCCCTGGCCGCCGAGGCGGTGGCGCGGTTGGCCGCCGGGGAAGAGGGGGAGCGGGAGCTGGCCGCCGGGCGCTACCTGCGCCGCCAGGAGGGGCTTCTCGTCTGCCGGGAGCGGACCGTCCCCCCGCCGCCGGCGGCGCCCTGCGAGCTGGCGGTGGGCAAAAGCGCCAGTATTTTTGGCAAAACCCTCACCCTCTGTGTCACAACAGCGGAAAATGGCGCAATTCTAGAAAAAGTTCACAAAAACCACTTAATAAATTGTATGGACTATGATAAACTAAAGACTACACTTGTTGCGCGCGGCCGCCGGGAAGGGGACAGCATCTCCCTCTCCCGGCGGGGCGTCACCAAAACGCTGAAAAAGCTGTTTTGCGAGCTGGGCATCCCCCCCGAAGAGCGGGGGCGGGTCCCGGTGGTCGCCGACGGCGAAGGGGTGGTCTGCATCCCCGGCGTGGACGTGGCGGCCCGGGTCGCCGTGACCGGAAAAACCGAGAGGATAGCGGTACTGTACTGCGGGGAGGACGTATAAAATGATGAAAGACGACGTGCTGAAGACCCTGATCGGCGAAGAGGAACTCAAGGAGCGGGTGCGGGAGCTGGGCGAGCAGATCACCCGGGACTACCAGGGCAAGAACCTGCTGCTGGTGAGCGTGCTCAAGGGCTCGATTGCCTTTATGGCGGACTTGATGCGGGCCATCGACCTGCCCCTGTCCATCGACTTCATGGCGGTTTCAAGCTACGGCGCAGGGGTCAAGACCTCCGGCGTGGTCAAGATCATCAAGGACCTGGACATCGACCTCAAGGGCTATGACCTGCTGATCGTCGAGGACATCCTCGACTCGGGCATGACCCTCAGCTACATCATGGAGATGTTGGAGGCCAGGGAGCCCAGTTCGGTAAAGATCTGCACCCTGCTCGACAAGCCCGAGCGCCGCCAGGTGTCGGTGGCCCCCGCCTATGTGGGCTTTACCGTCCCCGACGAATTCGTCATCGGCTACGGGCTGGACTACGACGAGAAGTACCGCAACCTCCCCTATATCGGCGTTCTCAAACCAGAAGTTTACACGAAATAGCAAAAGCAGTCAGTTAGGAGGCTAAGCCGTTGACAAAAAAGAGAGGGAAAGGCTCCGGCACAGGAATCTATGTACTCATCCTGTTGGGGCTGGTGGTCTGCGCCTTCGTCCTGCTCAACCTCAAGACGGGCGAGACCAGGACCTACCAAGAAGTCATCGGGTATTTTGACGACCAGAAGGTGGAGAAGTTCACCCTGGATTTCGGCAGCGGGGAACTCAAGGCCAAGCTGCGGGGCCAGGAGGAGACCGTCACCTACAACGTGCCCAATGTCAAGATGTTTGTGGACCATGTGGAGCCCGGCGTGCTCGAGTACAACGAGAAGCACCCCGACGCCCCCATTGAGTACGACTACACCCCGCCGGTGGAGGCCCCCTGGTGGGCGGCCATGATCCCCTACGTGCTGCTCATCGGCGGGATGGCGCTGCTGTGGTTTTTCATGTTCCGCCAGTCTGCGGGCAGCGGCGGCAAGATGAACTCCTTCGGCAAGGCCAAGGTCAAACCCCAGCAGGGAGAGGGCCCGGGCCGGGTCACCTTCCAGGATGTGGCGGGCGCCGACGAGGAGAAGGAAGAGCTGCGCGAGGTGGTGGAGTTCCTCAAAAACCCCGGCCAGTTCTCCGCCCTGGGCGCCCGCATCCCCAAAGGGGTGCTGCTCATCGGCCCTCCGGGCACCGGCAAGACCCTGCTGGCCAAGGCGGTGGCGGGGGAGGCCAAAGTCCCCTTCTACTCCATCTCCGGCTCCGACTTTGTGGAGATGTTTGTCGGCGTGGGCGCTTCCCGCGTGCGCGACCTCTTTGACCAGGCCAAGAAGAGCGCCCCCAGCATCATCTTCATCGACGAGATCGACGCGGTCGGCCGCCAGCGCGGCGCCGGCCTGGGCGGCGGCAACGACGAGCGGGAGCAGACCCTCAACCAGCTGCTGGTGGAACTGGACGGCTTTGGCGCCAACGAAGGGGTCATTGTCATCGCCGCCACCAACCGCCGCGACGTCCTCGACCCCGCCCTGCTGCGGCCCGGCCGCTTTGACCGCGAGGTCTATGTGGGCTACCCCGACATCAAGGGGCGGGAGGAGATCTTGCAGGTCCACGCCCGCAACAAACCCCTGGGCCCCGACGTGGATCTGGGCGTCATCGCCAAGACAACAAACGGCTTCACCGGCGCCGACCTGGCCAACCTCCTCAACGAGGCGGCCCTGCTGGCGGCCCGCAAAAACCGCAAGGCCATCACCGAGGCCGACATTCAGGAAGCCACCATCAAGGTGGTGGCCGGCCCCGAGAAGAAGAGCCGGGTGGTCTCCGACAAGGAGCGCCGCCTGACGGCCTACCACGAGGCGGGCCACGCCATCGTCACCTACTACTGTAAGTCCCAGGACCCGGTCCACCAGATCTCCATCGTCCCCCGGGGCCAGGCGGGCGGCTACACCATGAGCCTGCCGAAGGAGGACCGCAACTACCGCACCCGCTCCCAGATGTTTGAGGACATCGTCACCCTGCTGGGCGGCCGGGTGGCCGAGTCGCTGATGCTCGACGACATCTCCACCGGCGCCTCCAACGACATCGAGCGGGCCACCAACATCGCCCGGGCGATGGTCACCCGCTACGGCTTCTCCAAGGAGCTGGGCCCCCTGGTCTACGGCACCGACCAGCAGGAGGTGTTCTTGGGGCGCGACCTCAACCAGGCGCGCAACTACTCCGAAGAGGTGGCCTCCAAGATCGACAAGGAGATGCGGGCCATCATCGACAGGGCGTACAGCCAGGCCAAGACCATTTTGGAGGAGCACACCGACGCCCTGCACACCGTGGCCAAGGTTTTGCTGGAATACGAAAAGGTCGACGGCGAGACCTTCATCAAATTGATGGAGACCCCGCTGCTGGAAGGGGAAGAGGCGGCTCCGGCCCTCTCGGCTCCGGCGGGCGAACCCCCGGTCCTGCCCGAGGGGAACGGCGGTCTGCCGACGCCCCCCGCTCCTCCGGCCCAGCCCGATGCGGGCGAGGGCGGAGAAGAGGACAAGAGCGGCCCCCAAGCATAGCACTTTTTACCAAACAGAGATAGGCGGCTGCCGAACTACCGGCCGCCGCCTTTTTGCGCCCGCTCGTAGGGGGGCATCTGCTTGGCGGCCGGTGCGGTTTTTGCCCTCCTCTTTGACGCCCATTTTTTACCCAAATCTCACCGCCCCGTCACCGTTTTTTCATAAAAGCTGGGTATCCTATCAACACAGGGAGGTGGCACGATGGACTGCTATTACGAAATCGACAGCTATGTGACGAGAGAGGGGCTGCAGGCCATGGGCGCGGCGCTGGCCCCCGGGCGCGGGGTACAGCGCGCCACCCGCGCCGCCCTGCTTGCCACCGCCCTCCTCTTTTTTGCCGCCGCCCTTGCCCCGGCCCTCTCCTCGGTGTGGGGCGGGCTCTTCCTGCAGGCCGCCTTCTTCTTGCTGGGGCTTACCGTGTTGGCCCTCGCCCTCTTCTGGGAGGGGTTGCTGCCCCAGCTCTACTGCCGGAAAAACGGCCCTCTGCTGGGCCGCCAGCACCTGATGCTGGGGCGGCGGCAGATGATTTGTACCGCCGGTGGGCGGGAATGGCGCCTTGTATACGCCGAGGTGGTGCGTGCCCGCGAACAGGGCGGCGTCATCTACCTGAGCGACGGAACGCGGCACCTGGCGGTGGACCGCCGCGGCCTGCCCCTGGAACAGGCGCAGGAAATTGCGGCGCTGTTGCGCCGAAAGCTGCCCGGCGGGGTCTGGGGATAGCTCCCTTTTGCCCGCCGGCAGAAAAATAGATGGCGCGGGGGACCGGCTGCACAGTGGGCCGGCCCCCCGCGCCCCTTTTGTGCGCGCCCCGGGGCGGGCGCATAAGTGGGCAAAAAGGGCGCAGAATCACCAAAGACGGCTGTCGGCCCTTGACAGTCCGCCCTGTTTTGAGATACTCTAATAAAGTTGGGAAGTGCGCCCGCCGCCCCCTGATTCTAAGGGGTCCGCCGGGCGCCGCTCCCGTTATCCGACGCCGCACCGACAGAGAAAAAGGATGTAGAGCAGATATGACAGCGAAAGCCAAGCAGTACGGCAACGAAAGCATCACCGCCCTGAAGGGGGCTGACCGGGTCCGCAAGCGCCCCGGTGTTATTTTTGGTTCAGACGGGCTGGAGGGCTGCGAGCACTCGGTCTTTGAGATCCTCTCCAACTCCATCGACGAGGCCCGCGAGGGCTTTGGCGACAAGATCGTGGTCACCAAGTACCGGGACAACTCCATCGAGGTGGAGGACTTTGGCCGGGGCATCCCGGTGGACTACAACACCCGGGAGAAAAAGTACAACTGGGAACTGGTGTTCTGCGAGCTCTACGCCGGCGGCAAGTATGGCCAGGGCGGGGACAACTACGAGTACTCCCTGGGTCTCAACGGCCTGGGGCTCTGCGCCACCCAGTACGCCAGCGAGTACATGGACGTGGAGATCTACCAGGGCGGTTTCCGCTACGAGATGCACTTTCAAAAGGGCGAGCCGGTGGGGGAGCTGCAAAAGGAGCCCACCACCCGCAAAAAGACCGGCACCCGCATCCGCTGGCGGCCCGATCTGGACGTCTTCACCGCCATCGACATCCCACTGGAGTACTACCAGGAGACCATCAAGCGCCAGGCGGTGGTCAACCCGGGGGTCCTCTTTCTGCTGCGGGCAGAGGGGGACGGCGGCTTTGAGGAGTTCACCTACCGGTACGAAAACGGCATCAAGGACTATGTGCAGGAGCTGGCGGGGGAGGACACCCTCACCGCTGTCCAGTACTGGCAGACCGAGACGGCCGGCCGGGACCGGGCCGACAAGCAGGACTACAAGGTCAAACTGTCGGTGGCCTGCTGCTTCTCCAACCGGCGGCAGGTGGTGGAGTACTACCACAACTCCAGCTTCCTGGAGCACGGCGGTTCCCCCGAGCGGGCGGTGAAGACGGCCTTTGTCTACCAGATCGACGCCTACTTGAAGCAAAACGCCAAGTATCTCAAGGGGGAGAGCAAGATCACCTACCAGGATGTGGCCGACGCGCTGGTGCTGGTCTCCTCCTCCTTTTCGACCCAGACCTCCTATGAAAACCAGACCAAAAAGTCCATCACCAACGCCTTTATCGCCCAGGCCATGACCGACTTTCTCAAGCGCTCGCTGGAGGTCTACTTCATCGAGAAGCCGGAGGAGGCGGGGAAGATCGCCGACCAGGTGCTCATCAACAAGCGCAGCCGGGAGAAGGCGGAGAACACCCGCAAAAACCTGAAAAAGACCCTCACCGCCACCATCGACATGGCAAACCGGGTGCAGAAGTTTGTGGACTGCCGCACCAAAGACGTCTCCCGGCGGGAGGTCTACATCGTGGAGGGCGATTCGGCCCTGGGGGCCTGCAAGCTCTCGCGGGACGCCGAGTTTCAGGCCATCATCCCGGTGCGGGGGAAGATCCTCAACTGCCTCAAGGCCGAGTACGACAAGATTTTTAAAAGCGAGATCATCACCGACCTGATCAAGGTGCTGGGCTGCGGGGTCGAGGTCAAGAGCAAGGCCAACAAGGACCTCCTAAGCTTCAACCTGGACCAGCTCAAGTGGAACAAGGTCATCATCTGCACCGATGCCGACGTGGACGGCTTTCAGATCCGCACCCTGATCCTCACCATGCTCTACCGGCTGACCCCCACCCTCATAAGGGAGGGGTACGTCTTTATCGCCGAGTCGCCCCTCTATGAGATCACCACCAAGGACAAGGTCTACTTTGCCTACAACGAGAGCGAAAAGGCCGACATGTTGCGGGAGATCGGCAGCCAGAAATACACCATCCAGCGCTCCAAGGGGCTGGGCGAAAACGACCCGGACATGATGTGGATGACCACCATGAACCCCGAGAGCCGGCGGCTGATCAAGGTCACCCCCGACTCGGTGGAGGAGACCGCCACCATGTTCGACATCCTGCTGGGGGACAACCTGGCCGGCCGCAAGGAGTTTATCGCCGAGCGCGGACAGGACTACCTGGACATGCTGGACGTGTCCTGATCCAGACGCGCCCCAGGAAAACGCTTTTGAGAGGGAAATGATATGGCACCCAAAAAGAAAAAAGAGGCCCCGCGGCAGAAGCGGGCCATCCCCAACGCCGAGATCGCCGGGGCGGGGATCGTGGTGGAACAGCCCATCACCAACACCCTGCAGGAAAACTACATGCCCTACGCCATGAGCGTCATCGTCTCCCGGGCCATCCCCGAAATCGACGGCTTCAAGCCCGCCCACCGCAAGATCCTCTACACCATGTACAAGATGGGGCTGCTCAAGGGCGGGCGCAGCAAGTCAGCCCGCATCGTGGGCGAGACCATGAAGCTCAATCCCCACGGGGACGCCGCCATCTACGAGACCATGGTCCGCCTCTCCAAGGGCAACCAGACCCTGCTGCACCCCTACGTGGACTCCAAGGGCAACTTCGGCAAGGCCTATTCCCGGGACATGGCCTACGCCGCCTCCCGGTACACCGAGGCCAAGCTGGACGCCATCGCCGAGGAGCTCTTTCGCGACATCGACAAGGACACGGTGGACTTTGTCGACAACTACGACAACACCATGAAGGAGCCCACCCTGCTGCCGGCCACCTTCCCCACCATCTTGGTCAACGCCAACCTGGGCATCGCCGTGGGGATGGCCAGCGCCATCTGCTCCTTCAACCTGCGGGAGGTCTGCGAGGCCACCATCGGCATCCTCAAGGACCCGGACTGCGACATCAGCGAGACCATCAAGGCCCCCGACTTCCCGGTGGGGGGCATCTACCTCTACGACGAGGCAGAGCTTCGCAAGGTCATCGACACCGGGCGGGGCAGCTTTAAAATCCGCGCCAAGTACCGCTATGACGAGAAGGAAAACTGCCTGGAGATCACCGAGATCCCCCCCACCACCACGGTGGAGGCCATCATCGACAAGATCATCGACCTCTCCAAACAGGGCAAGCTGCGGGAGGTCAACGACATCCGCGACGAGACCGACCTGGGCGGGCTCAAGATCGCCATCGACCTAAAGCGCCGGGTGGAGCCGGACAAGCTGATGGCCAAACTCTACCGGATGACCCCCCTGCAGGACAACTTCTCCTGCAACTTCAACGTCCTCATCGCCGGGTCGCCCCGGGTGATGGGGGTGCGGGAGCTGCTACAGGAGTGGACGGCCTTTCGCCGGGAGTGCGTCCGCCGCCGGGTCTATTTCGATTTGGAGAAGAAAAAGGCCCGGCTGCACCTGCTGCTGGGGCTCGAAAAGATCCTGCTGGACATCGACAAGGCCATCCGCATCGTGCGGGAGACCAGGGAGGAGCAGGAGGTCGTCCCCAACCTGATGATCGGCTTTGGCATCGACAAGATCCAGGCCGACTACGTGGCCGAAATCAAGCTGCGCCACCTCAACCGGGAGTACATCCTCGCCCGCACCGGCGAGATCGAGACCCTGAAGGCGGAGATCGCCGAGATGGAGGAGATCCTCGGCAGTCAGAAGAAGCTGGACAAAATCATCATCGGCGAGCTCAAAGAGGTGATGGCCAAGTACGGCCAGGACCGCCGCACCGAAATCAGCTATGTGGACGAGCACGTCTACGAGCCGGAGGAGGAGCAGGTGCAGAGCTACGAGGTGCGGCTGTTCTTCACCGCCGAGGGCTACTTCAAGAAGATCACCCCCCAGTCCTGGCGGATGAGCCAGGTGCACAAGCTCAAGGAGGGGGACTTCATCGCCCAGGAGATGGACGCCAACAACGACTGCGAGCTGCTCTTCTTCACCGACCGCCAGCAGGTCTACAAGGCCCGCTGTGCCGACTTTGCCGACACCAAGGCCAGCCTCATCGGCGACTTCATCCCCGCCAAGCTGGAGATGGAGCCGGGGGAGAAGTGCCTCTACATGGTGGCCACCAAGACCTTTGAGGGGTATATGCTCTTCTTCTTTGAAAACGGCAAGGTGGCCAAGGTGGGCCTCTCGGCCTACCAGACCAAGACCAACCGCAAAAAGCTGGTGGGCGCGTACAGCGACAAGTCCCCCCTGGTGGCCATCGACTACGCCCCCGAGGACAAGGAGTATCTGCTGCGCACCTCGCTGGACCGGATGCTCATCGTCAATTCGGCCCTCATCGCCCCCAAGCAGACCAAGAACACCCAGGGGGTGGCGGGCATCAAGCTGACCAAAAAGGCGGTGCTGCAGAGCGTGCGCCCCCTGCGGGAGGCCGAGCTGGCCGACGAGCACCGCTACCGCACCAAGACCATCCCCTCCATGGGGGCCAAAATCGCCGCGGAGGACCTGGCCAGCCAGTTGACCCTGGGCTGATGGGCCGACGGCGAAGAACGCTTTCAAAATACAGTGGGCGCCCTGCGGCGCGGCGAGAGGCCGCGCCGGGGGACGCCCCTTTTTTGTGCGGCTGGGGAGGATGTTCCTCTGCCTTTCCCACCGCCCGGGTGTGGACAACGGCTCTTTTGTGGGGTAGGATAGAGGGGAAGGCGGGCCGCCCGGCCCGCAGAGACAGAGAGAAGGGGATCAGGTGAAGCGCTGCATTGCCGCCGCCGGGATAGCACCGAACTAAAACACCGCTTACAAGGAGGTTTTTCAGTTATGCCTATTCCGGCCAAAACCATCTACCCGCGCACCGGGGACCGCCAGACGGTCTATCTGGACGCGGTCACCGAGGGGCCCCGCATTCAGGTGGGGGCCTACACCATGTACAACGATTTTGTCAACGACCCGGTGGACTTTGCCAAGAACAATGTGCTCTACCACTACCCCGTCAACGGCGACAGGCTGATCATCGGCAGCTTCTGCTCGATTGCCTGTGGGGCCAAGTTCCTCTTTACCAGTGCCAACCACACCCAGCGCTCCCTCTCGACCTACCCCTTCCCCCTCTTTTACGAGGAGTGGGGGCTGCCGGTGGCCGAGGTCGCCACCGCCTGGGACAACCGGGGGGACATCGTCGTCGGAAACGACGTCTGGATCGGCTACGAGGCCGTCGTCCTCTCGGGCGTCCACATCGGCGACGGGGCCATCGTCGGGGCGCGGGCGGTGGTGACCAAGGACGTGCCGCCCTACACCGTGGTGGGGGGCGTGCCGGCGAAACCCATCAAGCGCCGATTTGACGAGGAGACGGTGCAGCGGCTGCTGGCGGCCCGCTGGTGGGACCTGCCGCGCCCGGCCATCGAGGCGCTGCTGCCCGCCATCCGCAGCGGCGATGTCGAGGCCCTCTGCCGGGCGGGGGAGGGGCGTCCCCTGTACTGATTGCCCGCCCCGTTGCCCTGAGATGGGGGCGGCGGGGGGAGAGATAAAGGGAGAGGGCGGGCCGCCGGCGCAGAGCTGGCAGCCCGCCCTCTTTTCTTTTTTCCTAGGCGGAGGGGGTGTTTTGGGCCTTGTACTGTTCGCCCCAGTCCCACATGGCGTCGAGGATGGGGCGGAGGCTGTACCCGGTCTCGGTGAGGGTGTACTCCACCCGGGGCGGCACCTCGGGGTAGACCTTGCGACTCACCAGGCCGCTGGCCTCCATGGCCCGCAGCTGGGCGGTGAGCACCTTCTGCGAGACGCTGCCGATGGAGCGCTTGAGCTCGCCAAAGCGCTTGGTGCCGGAGAGCAGGTCCCGCAGGATCAGCACCTTCCACTTGTCGCCGATGAGGGTGAGGGTGGTCTCCACCGGGCAGGCGGGCAGCTGTTTTTCCATCTCGTTTCCTCCTTTTTCTGCGCGCGGGGGGGAAAAGGAAGTTCCCCACAAACCGCACGATCACACAATGGTTTCCATTTGGTAACTACACCACTTTATAGTGCGTACTTTACGAAAAGCGCCTGTGGGACTAGTATAGGGTCGTGGGAGGGAAAAGTCAACTCCTCCCCCTGAGCGACACAGGAGGTGCCTTATGATGAACGAAGTGGTCACATTTTTGCAGGAGAACCCGGTGCAGTACCTGGCGACCGTGGGGCGGGACGGCAAGCCCAAATGCCGGCCGTTCATGTTTTGTTTTGAGAGAGAGGGCAAACTCTGGTTTTGCACCAACAACACCAAGGAGGTCTACAAGGACCTGCAGGAGAACCCCTATGTGGAGGTCTCCACCTCCAGCCCCGCCTACGCCTGGATCCGCCTGAGCGGCAAGGCCGTCTTTGCCGACGACCGGGCGGCGAAGGAGGGGTGCATGGAAAACCCCATCGTTAAGGGCCAGTACCAGAGCGCCGACAACCCGATCTTTGTGGTCTTCTACCTGGAGGGGGCCAAGGCGGTCCTGGCCGACTTTTCCGGCAACCCGCCCCGGGAGTACACCCTTTAAGGGGGAGGGGACGCGGTGAACGCACAGCAGTGTTTGACCTACCTGGTGGAGGAGATCCACTCCACCGTGGCGGCCACGGTGGATGAGCAGGGGCTGCCCCACACCTGCGCCATCGACATGATGCTCGCCGACGAGGGGGGCCTCTACTTCCTCACCGCCCGGGGCAAGGCCTTTTACCGGCGGCTGATGGCCCGGCGCTATCTGGCCCTCGGCGGGATGAAGGGGGAGGACACCCTCTCCACCGTGGCCGTCTCGGTGCGGGGCTGGGTGAAGCCCCTCGGCCGGCAGCGGCTGGAGGAGATCCTCGAGAAAAACCCCTACATGCGGGAAATCTACCCCACCGAGGCCAGCCGCCGGGCGCTGGAGGTGTTCTGCCTCTACCGGGGGGAGGGGGAGTATTTCGACCTCTCCCAGCTGCCGCCCTTTCGCCAGACCTTCTCCTTTGGCGGGGAGGAGGGCCGGGCGGCGGCCTACCAAATCGACCCGGCCCGCTGCATCGGCTGCCAGGCCTGCCGGGAGGTCTGCCCCACCGGCTGCATCAGCGGGGAGAGCCCCCGCACCATCGACCCGGCCCACTGCATCCACTGCGGCAACTGCGCGGACGCCTGCCCGGTGGGGGCGGTAAACCAACCGAATTGAACGGCAGGGGCCAATTCCCCCGGCAGGGCAAAACCGGCCGGGGGCGTTGCCGTCCCCTTTGACAGATATAAAGAGAGGAGCAGGAGCGATGGATCAGGACGAGCGCAGGGTCTACCTGCTGCAGGCCCTTTTGGCAGAGCGGCAGGAGGAAGGGGGGACGATCCCCTCCTCGCCGGGGGAACAGTGGCGGCTGCTGCGCAGCCTTTTCAACATCCGCCAGCCCAAACCGGTCAGCGAGGCGTTTTTACAGGTGCAGGACGCCTACTTGCAGGAGGAGACCGCCCGCAAGGGGATCGTCGACTGGGCGGACCTCGCCCCGGTGGAGGGGGGCATCGCCCTCTGGCGGGGGGACATCACCGCCCTGCGCATCGACGGCATCGTCAACGCCGCCAACAGCCAACTGCTGGGCTGCTTCTGCCCCTGCCACGGCTGCATCGACAACGCCATCCATACCTACGCCGGGGTGCAGCTGCGCCTGGCCTGCGCCGAGCTGATGGCCCGCCAGGGGGAGGAGGAGCCGGTGGGCCGGGCCAAAATCACCCCCGGCTTCAACCTACCCTGCCGGTACGTCCTCCACACGGTGGGCCCCTACGTGGCCGGCCCCCTGACCGAGGGGCACCGCCGTCAACTGGCCGACTGCTACCGCGCCTGCCTGGCGCTGGCGGAGGAGCGGGGGCTGCGCTCCCTGGCCTTTTGCTGTATCTCCACCGGGGAATTTCACTTCCCCGCCGAGGCGGCGGCCGAGATCGCCGTCAAAACCGTGCGGGCCCACCGGGCCCTGTCAAAGCGACCACTGGAGGTGGTGTTCAATGTCTTTACAGAGAGGGACCTCGCCCTCTACCGGCTGCTGCTGGGCAGAGGTTGAACGGCTGCGGCAGGCCCTGGCGGCGGCCGACGCGGTGGTGGTGGGGGCCGGGGCCGGGCTCTCCACCTCGGCCGGGCTGACCTACACGGGGGAGCGGTTCGAGAAGAACTTTGCCGACTTCAAGGCCCGGTACGGCATCGGGGACATGTACTCCGGCGGCTTCTACCCCTACGGCAGCTTGGAGGAGTACTGGGCCTGGTGGAGCCGCCACATCCTCCTCAACCGCTACGACCAGCCGCCGGGCGGACCCTATCTCGACTTGCTGCGGCTGCTGGCGGGGAGGGACTACTTTGTCCTCACCACCAATGTGGACCACCAGTTTCAACTGGCGGGCTTTGACAAGAGGCGGCTTTTCTACACCCAGGGGGATTACGGCCTCTGGCAGTGTTCCCGCCCCTGTCACGACCGCACCTACGACAACGAGGAGGTGGTGCGGCAGATGGTCCGGCGCCAAAAGGATCAGCGGGTCCCCGGTGAACTGGTGCCCCGCTGCCCGGTCTGTGGGGCGCCCATGGCCATGAACCTGCGCTGTGACGGCCGCTTTGTGGAGGACGAGGGCTGGCATGAGGCGGCCCTGCGCTACCGGGCCTTTTTGGAGGGTCACCGGGGCCGACGCCTCCTCTTTTTGGCGCTGGGGGTGGGGGGCAACACCCCGGTCATCATCAAGTACCCCTTCTGGCAGATGAGCGCCGAAAACCCCAGGGCCACCTACTGCTGCATCAACCTGGGAGAGGCCTCCGCCCCGCGGGAGCTGGCGGGGCGGGCCATCTGTATCGATGCCGACATCGGCCAGGCCCTGGCGGCCCTCGATTAAAAAGGGGGAGTACAAAAGAGAGAGTGCCCGGCGCGCA